>JAWXBP010000230.1 GCA_034440135.1 Planctomycetia bacterium | reverse complement strand
TCTAGAATCGCAATAAGCTGCCTGATCTCCCCGTATTGATCGGTGGGACGGGTAGACGAGAGTGGCACCTCGCCTTTAGGCGCAATTAAATTGGCCAATATCGGGCTGCGTAAATGCGAATCGACCATCCACTGTTTATACTCCAGCGCTCGCGACTGCGCAAATTGGCTCGCTGATCCGTACTCAGTGCGAACTTGCGGCATCGGAACAGGCGTTCTCGCAAATATAGCTCGACCTACAGAAACGGCTGGCGCTCATCTATGAGCGCTACGCAAACGCCCGCTATCGCCTGGATTGAAATTGTTCAAACAGCCTGCCGCGCTCCATTGAGCCGCGCGACTGGACTCGCAAGTGATATACGGCCGCAGAGAATTACTTTGTCAGCTTGTTGACCGCACAACGCACTTTCTCCCAGGCGAAGCTCCGCTATCTGGCGACACTTCGCGAACTACGCATTGCCGACGTTCGGACTGACGGTTTCCTGCTGTCTGGCAGTCCCCAATAGCCATGACGGCTGATGCTAACCAGAGCAAGTGTGTAGCTATTGCATTCCATTCCGGCAAAGTTCGGACATGTTGTTTTGTAAGAACTTCGTCGGCGAGAATTCTCACGAATCGACATCCTCAGGGAGTTTTCGAATGTGTCGAACAACTCGATGGCTGTTGGGATTTGCGATGCTCCCGGGAATGACGTCGTGCGGCCGGACCGACGTGGCTCCCAAATCGCTGCCCGCCACAGCCGGCGATCCGGACATTCGCAGTCGGCAACAACCCCTCACGTCGGATAACGATTCGTCGCTCGCTCTCTTTGAGAAATGCATTCTGCCGATCTTTCAGTCAGCCAGGCCATCCAGTTGCTCAGAGTGCCATTTGAGCGGCGTTGATCTGAAAAACTATATTCGACCATCTCAACAGGAAACCTTCGTGTCGCTGGTTGAGGCCGGGATGATCGACGTTAAGCGGCCGGATGAGTCGAAGATTCTGAATTTTATTGATCGCCAACCTGAGAAGTCTGCCCTGGCAACCGACAAAATGCGGACGGAGGAATACGAGGCTTTTAGCACCTGGATTCATGCCGCGGTCGAGGTCCGCGATTGTTGGCTGCTAAGGATGAAGCGGTGCCAATCGGTCCCGAAAACCCTGATGATGTCATTCGTCACGCGCGACGAGATCGTGTGCTGGCCTCGTTCATCGACAATATCTGGACTGAAAGCAGACGGTGCGCCGCTTGCCATTCGCCCGATCGTAATCAGGAGCAAGTCAAGGAACACGGAGAGCAGGTATCGTGGATTCAGTTAGATGATCCCCAAGCGACGTTGGAATACATGGTCGCGAACGACCTGATTGATCCCGAAGCGCCGGAAGCGAGCTTGCTGCTGTTAAAGCCGACCATGCAGGTTAAACACGGTGGTGGTCAGAAGATGGTCGTCGGCGATCGGACGTACAAACAGTTTCGCCACTTCATCGACGATTACGCCGCGATCGTGCAAGCCAAGTACACAAGCAGCGAGCAGTTGCCTGAGCAAAGCGAGGAAGTTTCGGTAGTCATGGACATTTGGTTCAAGATCGAAGGCGTGCCAGCCGAGGTCGACCAGATGCTGTTGCAGGTCGACATCCACCGCTGGACCGAGTCAGGCTGGTCCGAACACCGCGTGGCGACTTCGGATCGCCCCGTCTTCGGAAAGGAAAACCTCTGGCAGCACTCGCTCAGCTTGACGGCTCGACGCGGGACAAAGTGGGCCGATGAGATTCGTTCGGGACAGCTCTCGCCCGGGCGGTATCTTGCGAAGATCTACATCGATCAAGGTGGCAAGCTACAAAGGGACTTCACCATCGAGCTTGGCGAGGAGGAGTTTGTCGGCCAAGTCGAAATCGAGAGCGCCTGGCCTGCCGGGTACGGGCAGATGACCGCGGTGCAATTTCCCGTCGAGTAGTCACTCAGTTCAGATTCGTAGGTTGCTGTAATAGGGCGTCGCCCACGATCGTCGGGGCCACCCTTATCGCCGACGTGTATTGATCCTCGCGGGGCTTTTTGAATTTCACCTCTCGCACAAAAACTCAGCACTTTTCCACAAAAATGCCTTAAAATGGCGGTTCCTCGATATACCATTGCTTCGGCCACTGCCCACCGCTCTGACTAAACCGTCGGAGTGAACACCGAACCGCCAGCACACACCATGCGACAAGCATCGATTCGACTTCGAAGTACACACCGACGAAGATTTGAACTATTGGAGCAGCGTGCATTACTCAGCGTTTCTGCTGTCCAAAATGGCCAATGGAGTGAACCTGCGACGTGGGGCGGAAGTGTTCCGTCCGGCTCCGACTCGGTGCTGATCGCGGGATTCACAGTTGTTTATGACTTGCCCGCCAATGGCGACTCGGAGGCGGAGGCGAAAGACCTGCTAATTCGGGACGGCGGCGAGCTTTATTTCTCCCGTCAGTCGGCTACACGCCTCGATTTCGACGGAAGTCTAACGGTGCGCGCGGGCGGCATCCTGAACGCGGGCACTTCGGCCGACCCGATTCCTGCCAACGTCTCGGCCTACATCGGCTTCAATGTCGCGAACGATCGGCTGTTCTCGTCCAACGACCCAAACGATTCGGCCTTTCAACCGGGGCCGGACCCCAGCATTCCTGACTATCACCCAGAGGACACCGGCCTCTGGGTAATCGAAGCGGGAAGCATCGCTACGTTCCGCGGCGCGCCCAAGCTCTCTTGGACGAAGTTGGCAGACGATGCAGTTGCCGGTTCAACCCAAGTGGTCGTGTCGGACGCAGCACAGGGTTGGCGCGCCGGAGATCGAGTTGTGATTACGCCCGCATCACCTGGGGCCGACGAGGTCGAGGTGCGAACGATTGTCTCAGTCAGTGGCAATCAGGTTCGATTTGATGAAGCCCTGGCGTATGCTCATGAGGGGAGCCTCTACGCGTACGACACCATCGCAAACACGACTCGCGAGATCGTGAATGAATCGGAACTCTTCGGCACGGAAATCTTGATTCCGCTGCAAGCCGAGGTAGGTTTGCTCACCCACAATGTCACGCTGGCCTCCAATCTCGTCACGGAAGGAGATCCGAACCATCGCGCTCATACGGCCTATCTTGCTGGCGCTTCCGGTTCGATTGCTTTCACCGAGTTCCGCGATCTCGGCCCACGCGCCAAGCTTGGCCGCTACCCGCTGCACTTCCACGAAGTCGGGCCCCTTGATGGCGGCAGCGGCTTCGAGATCGCAAGCGCGTCAATCTGGAATTCCACCTCTGACCCTGGCAACAAGTTTCTTTCGATTCACGGCACGGACGGCGTCGTCGTGCGCGACACCGTGGGATTCAACGCCCAGGGCGCTGGATTCTATCTGGAAAGCGCGAACGAACGCGGCAATCGACTGGAACACAATCTTGGCGTACTGGTCTACGGCCCCGAAGAACTGCCGGGACAACCAGGACCCATCTTTGAGTATCCCACCACCGCCGCCGCCGTGTATTGGGTTCGCGAAGGCAACGAGTTTGTGGACAACGTGGCCGCCGCGGGCGCGGCGGGCGCCGCCGGCTATTGGATGTCGCCAAATCGGCTCGACACATCGTCCTACCCGACCGTGTTCTTAGCAAACGAGGCTCACAGCAACGACACAGGACTCTATTACTCCGGCGGGGCCGACTTGACTCTGGAAACGTCGACCGCGCTTCTGTGGCGCAACAAAGTCGGCCTGCAAGCCACCACGTTGCCAGTGAATGCCACGACGGAGAGTTCGGTGTTCCTTGGTAATTCGATCGACCACACCACTCCGTTTCCCGGCGAAAACAGTGGAAATGTTTTTGTTGCCGATCCTCAGTCCCAACCATGGCAAGGATTCGTCGACAAGTACCTGGAGCTTGGGACGAATCTCTACACGTTCGGACCGCAGGGCGTTGGCAACCCTAATTACTATGACGGCGATTTCGGCGACTTTGACGGCGACGGTCTGATGGACCGCGCTTTGGTTGCTCGCTATGGGCTGCTCTGGAATACGGGCCAGGGCTTCATGAATCCGGTGGCCGGGCGCGAAGGCGTCGGGCAAAGCCCGCGACAGAACCTCACCGGCTTCATCTACCGCGAGGGACCGGACAACTCGATTGGCGGATTGGGCGATGATGGGATCAACTTCGCCGACGTGGACAACGATGGCGATTTGGACGTGATCTCGGGCGGCAACGGCGAGACATTCGCCATTCAAGAAAACCTCCGTGGCCGATTTCGCTTCAAATCGCTGGACCTGAGCCATGGCCAGTTCGTCAGCGCGTGGCAGATCGTCAATACCGACCTGGAACGCGATGGGGACGTCGACCTTGTCGTTAGCTCCGGTTTTCCCTACGACTTCAACTTGCTGGTCAACGATGGCCAAGGCACCTTCACCGAACAGTCGGCGTCACGCGGCCTGAATCTGGCTGCCGATCCGCCGCATGGAACTGTCTCTGGCGACGTGGACCGCGATGGGGACTACGACCTGCTGATGATCAAAGGGGACCAGCGATTCAGCCCAGAGTTGGGGATCACGATTGCCAAGAACAATGGCAATGGCGTCTTCAATCAGAGCTTCGCTCCATTCGCTCGGTCATTTCCCGTGTTGCCCGATATCCGCGTGCAGGGCGATTCAAATCAATCCATGAGCCTTGGCGACATCGACGATGACGGCGACCTGGACCTTATCATTGCGTTGGGACGATTCTTTACCGACCACAATCTCCTCAACGAAACAATCGGTAGCCATCCGGTCGTTTCACACGCGATCTTCGTTAACGACGGACAGGGCAATTTCGCCGAAGAAAGTGCGGCGCGGTGGGACATCGGAAGCTACATCGGCGAAATCTTGCGGGGTGACAATGGCGAATTGGTCGATGTCGATTACGACGGCGACCTGGACTTCATCGCTCTGCGGCGGGATACCGGCACAGATATCAAGCAATTGCAGTTCTACCTGAACGATGGGTCCGGTCACTTTGCCTATTCCCCCAACCGGACGGTCGTGATTGCGGCGAACGGGAACGATTTTGGCAATGACGTGGACGTCACCGACTTGGACGGCGACGGCGCGTATGACATTTGGCTCGGCATGGCCGGCGACCGGGTCCATCCGCTCATCAACACGTTTGAAAATCCCAGCGGTCAACCGGCCGACATGCCGCGGAACTTGCAGGTCATCGCCGCGGACGAAGTAGGCGTCACGCTCTCGTGGCAGGCTCCGGAATTCGCCGCCACGGCCCGCTATTACAAGGTCTACCGCTCCACGTCCCCGAGTCTCGCTCGGACCGAACGCGAACTCGTCAAGGTCGTAGGAGAGTCGCACCAGGACGAAGGATTTTCAGCGCCCATCGACCGCTGGACGACAACTGAGGAGTTGGGTGACCCTGAGGTCAGCCTCAACGGCGGCAGAAATGAGGTGCGCTTCACTGACCGCTCCGCGAAACCGGGGATTACCTATTACTACAGCGTCGTCCACGTCGGGACCGAAAACACGCCAAGTCAACCAACGCCCGAAGCTTCGGCGTCGATGCCTGTGTTGGCCGGTGTCGACACCACGGTACCGTCCCTGATTATCCTCAAGCCGACGCCTGACGAGTGGTCGCAATATCCAGAGATCGTCTTGCAGTACGCCGATGGCGGCAGTGGAATCGACCTGTCGAGTTTGCGAGTGTCGTTCAACCGATCATTCGGCGGCCTTCCCGCCGGCACAGATCTGAGCGATTCGTTCGTTTACAAAGACGACAAGTTGTTCCTGGCGCCGTTTGAGGGAGATCGCGCGTTGCCACAGGGGGCGGTGACGCTCTCGGCAAGCATCGCTGACAGCGCTGGAAACGTGGTCGCGATGCAGCGAACATTTAATGTCCGTGTGACAGCGGATCAACGCCCCTCAGCGGTGATTGCGACGTCTCCGGCAGGAGATCGAGCGACGTTTGCTTTTTCCGGCGCGCTCAGCAGGGACGGCGAAGGAGCCGTGATGCGCTATGAATGGTATTTTCCAGATGGGACGACCGCGATTGGCAAAGACGTGACGTGGCGTG
Organism: Planctomycetia bacterium; assembly: GCA_034440135.1. Classification (NCBI taxonomy): domain Bacteria; kingdom Pseudomonadati; phylum Planctomycetota; class Planctomycetia; species Planctomycetia bacterium. The sequence goes on along the minus strand of JAWXBP010000230.1, from coordinate 4,567 downwards.
CGCCGGGCGCAGGCGATTTCCAGGTGGAACTCTATGTGTGGGATGATCGAGGAGGTGTCGACGAAGCAGAAGTCCAGGTCAGCGTGGCAGCCTCCAGGCCTGGCGACACGGATGACGACGATGATGTGGATCTCGCAGACCTGAACGCCGTCCGCAATAACTTCGGCGAGACGGGACCTGGCGTCATCGGTGACACATTTCCATTCGACGGCGTTGTTGACCTCCAAGATCTGAACGCCGTGCGGAATTACTTCGGCGAAGCGGCTGCCGGAACGGCCGAGTTTTTGGCGTTTACGAGCGGACTGCGCTCGGCAAACTATCATGCGCACCGTCTTCAGCCGTCGCAGTTTTTAGACAGCCGAGCGGTCGACCATGCCCTGGAGGCCGCAATCTGGTTGCGCTGGCGAGACGCGGCAGCAGCGATGTCTCCGCCACAATTCAAAACGAAATTCTTCCGACCGCAATAAACTCCATCGACAGAGCACCCGCAGAAGTAGTGAGGGAACCCCTTGCGGAAGTGAAGGCGAGTCCTCCATCTATCGCTGCTTCTCATCAAGGGCCGTATGCCTTGCCTGCTACGGCGCGGTGGATGACACTTCTTGCCAACCATATGCACAAGCTCCCTGATTGCGCGGTTGGGCGGGTACGGGTGATGCGAAAGCGCGCGTCTTCCCTGCCGAATGCGGTATCGAAGCGGTAATCGGCCTTGACTCCGTAGTAAGGTACGGGGTGTAGAATAGCTGTGGAGGGTTTGAGATGCAGACATTAACGATTGGCCAAATTGCTCGCGAGACCGGTCTTGGCGTCGAGACCGTCCGATTCTACGAGCGCGAAGGGCTACTAGAAAAACCAGCGAGAAGTCCTTCCGGCTACCGACAATACCAGCCGGAAGCGATCGCACGCTTGCGATTCATCAAGCAAGCGCAGCGGCTGGGATTCGCCTTGCGGGAAGTCAAGGAACTGTTGGAACTCAAGCTCGATCCCCTGTCCACTCGCAGTCAGGTGAAAGACCGCGCCACTGCGAAAATCGCTGACATTGATCATCGGATCGATGAACTCAGACGCATGAAACAGGCACTCGTGCCGCTCGTCCAAGCGTGCGACGGCAAAGGGAAGCTGCAGGGCTGCCCGATTCTGAATGCCATCGAGAATAGCCAGAAAAGACAAGAAACTCCCGCAACAACCGGGAATGGAGAGCACAGATGTCACACGACCATCACGCGACAGGGCACGGCGGCGAGAACGCGACGGTCAAGGATCCGATCTGCGGAATGACCGTCGATCCGAGCCACGCGGCCGGCTCGCATACATTTCGCGGCACGACCTACTACTTCTGCAGCACACACTGCCTGAAGAAATTCCAGGCCGCGCCAGAACGATTTGTCCAGCAAACGAAGCAGCCAATGCCGGCGTCGGAAACGCCGCCTGCGACCGGCAAATATACGTGTCCCATGCACCCGGAGGTCATTCAAGACGGTCCTGGAACTTGCCCGAAGTGCGGCATGGCGCTGGAGCCGATGCAGCCTTCGGCCGAAGTCGGGCCGGATCCTGAGTTGCTTGCCATGCAGCGCCGATTCTGGATTGGGACGGTCTTAACCGTGCCGATTTTCCTCATCGCCATGGCGGGTCTAATCCCGACGCCAGCGTTGATGAAAGCCCTGCATGCGAACATGACAGCGCTCAATTGGGTACAACTGATCCTGGCGACCCCGGTAGTGTTGTGGTGCGGCTGGCCATTCTTTCAACGCGCATGGTCATCGGTCGTGCATCGCAGCCCGAATATGTTCACGCTGATCGCACTCGGCGTCGGTGCCGCGTATCTCTACAGCCTGGCGGCCACGATCGCGCCCAATCTTTTTCCCGAGGGTTTTCGCTCGGCCTCCGGCGCGGTCGAACCGTATTTCGATAGCGCGGCTGTGATTGTCGTATTGGTACTACTTGGACAAGTGCTTGAACTGCGTGCGCGCTCACAAACCGGCGCTGCGATCCGTGCACTCCTCGGCCTGGCTCCTAAGACCGCACGCGTGGTGCGCGAAAATGGACAAGAGGAAGATGTCCCGAGGGAGCACGTACACGTCGGAGATCGATTGCGGATTCGTCCGGGTGAGAAAGTGCCAGTCGATGGCTTCGTGCTTGAGGGACAAAGCGCATTTGATGAGTCAATGATCACCGGCGAACCGATCCCGGTGGAAAAAACGTCCGGAAACAAGGTAGTCGCCGGAACTGTAAACGGCACCGGAAGCCTGTTAATGCAGGCCGAGCGAGTGGGAGGAGACACGCTATTGTCGCAGATTGTCCGAATGGTCGGCGAAGCCCAGCGGAGCCGTGCGCCAATCGAAAAGCTCGTCAACAAAGTCTCACTTTTCTTTGTTCCAACGGTGATGGGAGTCGCCATCTTGGCCTTTGCGGGCTGGGCCATTTGGGGCTCGGAACCGCGACTTGCCCACGCTCTCGTGAACGCTGTAGCGGTCCTCATTATTGCGTGCCCCTGCGCGTTGGGACTCGCCACGCCAATGGCAATCATGGTCGGAACGGGTCGTGGAGCGACCGCGGGAGTCCTGTTTCGGGACGCTGAGGCTCTTGAAACACTGCGCAATGCTGAGACGTTGGTAGTAGACAAGACCGGGACCCTTACTGAAGGGAAACCAAAGCTCGTCACCGTTGAAACCTCCGCCGGCTACGACGAATCATTCGTTCTAGGCGTCGCCGCGGGTCTTGAAAAAGCCAGCGAGCACCCACTGGCAGCAGCGATTGTCCAAGGCGCAGAACAGCGCCGCGTAGTGCCGACTTCAGTCAGCAATTTCCAGTCAGTGACTGGAAAAGGAGTGCGCGGAAACGCTGGCTCGCAGCAGGTAGCCATCGGAAACCCGGCCATGATGTCGACAGAGGGCATCGATATTAGCTCGGCGGAGAGTCGCCTTCAGCAATTGCGGTCAGAAGGGCAAACTGTGATGATCGTCGCCATTGACGGCAAGGTTGCAGGATTGATTGGTGTCGCTGACACCATCAAGGACACGTCCGCCGAAGCGATCCAACTACTGCATGCCGAGGGATTGCGCGTGGTCATGCTCACCGGCGACAGCCGCACGACTGCCGAGGCCGTCGCGCGCACGCTCGGCATTGATGAAGTGATCGCCGAGGTCTTGCCGGAACAAAAAAGCGACGTCGTATCCCGCCTCCAGAAGGAAGGCCATCGAGTGGCCATGGCCGGCGACGGCATCAACGATGCACCCGCGTTGGCTAAAGCTGACGTGGGGATTGCCATGGGGACCGGCACAGATGTGGCAATGGAAAGTGCGGCGGTCACGTTGGTCAAAGGAGACCTCCGCGCCATTGTCCGTGCTCGGCGGCTCAGTCAGGCGACTTCGTCCACCATCCGTCAGAACCTAGTATTGGCCTTCGCGTATAACGCGCTCAGTGTGCCTGCGGCGGCACTCGGGCTTGTTTCTCCCATGTGGGCGAGTGCCGCGATGGCCCTTAGCTCAGTGAGCGTCATCCTCAATTCACTCCGCCTGCGCAGCACCAGGTTGTATTGAATTACCTCATGCGGCCTGCCCTAGTATTTGTGTCCGGTTGCAGGCTACGCTCCGCGGCGCAACACGTGCGTACAGCTCGGAATCGTCCAGTGCGCAACGGGGACCACCATCATAAGATGATCGTTGTCGACCCTACCTGACAGTTATGCCCTCATCTTAGCCGTCGATAAACTTCTGCGCGCAACCATGCGCAAAATACGTGGGTGTTAGGAAGTAACTGGATCCGGGTTTGCTCCGCGAAACGCCTTGCAAATCGAGTTTCTCAGTCTAACGGCACTCCATTTGCATACGAATCAGAGTGGAGTCTTCCAAGCGGCCAGCTGCCGTGGGCGGGAGATGTAAGCGGACTCGCGAATTGCTTCCAACGCGGAAACAGCCGAGTCCAGGCATTTACAGGAGACCTGATATGCTCAAGACGTTGTATGTTGTGATGGCATTGTCATCGTTGACGCTGCTCAGCACACCACAAAATGCCGAGGCGGGCCGTCGCGGTCGCGGTTGCGGCTGCTGCCAACAGAGCACATATTCCGCACCTCACTACCAAGATGGCGCGCAGGCGCCTCAATACGATGACGATCTGCCCGCCGCGCCTACACCGGACGCGTCCACGATGAATCCATCACAGCGTCGTTACTCGTATGAACCGCAAGTCGACCAAAACACACGGCGATACTCGTACGAATCTTTGGGCCGTTCATCGTCTCCGCGGACTTCAAGGCCGAACTCGCAATATCGGCTGCCCAAGAGCGACCCGCGCTTCTACAATTTTTAGCGCGTTTCCGAGTCGCGACGTATCGTTTTGCCCTGGTCCGAACTAGAGGCCAGGGTTTTTCACACCTTCTGCTGACGCTTGCCGACGGCAGATCCCCATTTACTATCTCTAACTGCTGGTTATCTGCTTGTCTTTAACGGGTGATGCCCTATGCTTGACTACCAGCGAAGACTCCGTCACGGAAGAGAGCGGGGAATTCTCTGCAATGCATGCGGATGACTTGATGAAGGACAGCTCGGCCTGCCGGGTGGTCCGTTGG
>JAWXBP010000229.1 GCA_034440135.1 Planctomycetia bacterium | reverse complement strand
TCGTCACGCGCGGCCACAATCACGACGAAGAGGCCTTGCGCCAGCTGGCCGAGCGCGGCGCCCGCTACGTCGGCCTGATCGGCAGCCGACGGAAGATCAAACTGATCTTCGACGACTTGCTCGAGCAGGGAATCTCGGCCGATGCACTCTCGCGCGTTTATGCGCCGCTGGGGATCGACATCGGTTCGCAGACCGTGCCGGAGATCGCCGTCAGCATTCTGGCGGAGTTGATCGCCCATCGAAATCGACAAGGCGAAGTCCCCGATCGACCGCCGGCCGTCGATGTCGTCGAGTCGAGATAGGAACGGCCGAGAAATAACTTCTCCCGATCCCCTCTCCCCTCGCGGGAGAGGTTAGGGTGAGGGGGCTAAGAAATCGGGAAACGTTCGAATCAAAATGCACCCATAAACACAGCTTCTGCCAGGGGCCATGTTCGGCCTATAGTGTGCGCCGCAGCCCTGTTACGGTTGGCCCAGTGGCGCCAGCGGCAGGTTGCTAGCAGTCATTCCGGAGGAATGCCATGTCTGTCATCAAGGACGAACGAGTCCCCCCCCGCCTCCATCGCGACTCGGGCCGAGTATTCCGCTGAAAAAAGTCTGGCCGGAATTGCCGGCCGAGCGGCGTCAGAAGGCACTCCAGGCGTTGAGTCTCGTGGTTGCCCGCCAACTCGAATTGTCGCCGGCGCGACAGGGGGTGGCCGATGAACGCCGTTGATGTCGCAGCGGCGCCCGCAGCCGCGCCGCCGCACTTGCACCGACAAGTCAGCACGACGTTTGGTCGCCAGAAGCTTGAACCGCGCCATTTCGAACGGCTGGCCATTGTCTATGTTCGTCAATCCGATCCCCAGCAAGTTCTAAAGCACCGAGAATCAACGGCGCTGCAGTACAACCAGGCCGATCTGGCTGTCGAAATGGGCTGGCCGCGTGAACGCGTGCTGGTGATTGACGAGGATCTCGGCATCAGCGGGCGACACGCGGAAGGTCGCAACGGCTTTCAGCGGATGATGGCCGAAGTCGCATTGAATCATGTGGGCATCATCCTCGGGCGCGAGATGAGTCGCCTGGCGCGCTCGTGCAAAGACTGGTATCAGCTGTTAGAAGTGTGCGGAGTCTTCGGCACGGTCCTGGGAGACCAAGACGGTGTTTACAATCCGGCCGATTACCACGATCGACTCTTGCTGGGGCTAACGGGCATCATGAGCGAGGCCGAACTGCATGTGATGCGAGGTCGCTTGCACGCAGGCTTGATGAATAAGGCCCGTCGCGGCGAGTTGGTTATCCACCCGCCGCTGGGGTACGTTCGCTTGCCATCGGACGAGATCGCGCTGGAGCCGGATGAACAAGCCCAGGCCGTGGTGCGGCTAGTCTTCGCGAAGTTTGAGGAACTGGGCAGCGTGACAGGAGTGCTACGTTACCTGGCTCGTCACGACATCCGTCTGGGTGTGCGACCGCATTTTGGACCACATCGCGGTCAATTGGAGTGGCGTCGTCCCACACAGCCGACGCTCTACAACATGTTGCGACATCCACTTTACGCAGGGGCCTACTCCTACGGGCGTCACCCGACCGATCCACGACGCGTGATTGCCGGTCGCCCCTCGACCGGTCGCCGCAATGTTCCTCACACGCAGTGCGCGGTGCTGCTGAAGGATCGGCATCCCGCGTACATTTCGTGGGAACGGTTCGAGGCCAATCAACGGCAGCTGGAGCAGAACCGCTTTCGGTCCAAAAGCCTGGGAGCGCCGCGTAACGGAGTCGCCTTGCTGAGCGGCCTCCTGGTCTGCGGTAAATGCGGGGGGCGGATGATGGTGAGCTACGGCACTCCTCGGACAAAGCTCAAATACACCTGTCAAATCCAACGATCCAGCTACGGTCTTGATCGATGCCAGAGCATCGTGGGAAGCGTGTTGGATGAACTGATCGGTCTGCAAGCATTGCGAGTCTTGGAACCAGCTGCTCTCGAATTGAGCATGGCGGCCGTGGCCAATATCGAGCGCGAGCGGCAGCGTCTGACGGAGCACTGGACGCAGCGCTGTGAACGAGCGCGTTATGAGACACAGCGGGCGGCCAGGCAATACCATGCCGTCGAACCCGAGAACCGTCTGGTGGCGCGCCAATTGGAGCGCAATTGGGAACAGGCGATTCTTGAGCTGCGATCCGTCGAAGAAGAGTACGAACGGTTTCAGCAAGCACAACCGGCCGCCCTCACCGCCTCGGAATGTCAGCAGATCGCTTCGTTGTCCGGCGATATTCCGGCGATCTGGAACTCCCCGGCCATTGCTCCCGCCGACCGACAGGCCATCCTGCGTCACTTGATTGAGCGGGTGGTGGTCGAGGTGCAAGGCCAAACCGAAATGACCGATGTGGCGATCCACTGGGCAGGCGGTTTCGTCAGCCGTCACGAGGTCGTGCGCCCTGTCCGGCGTTACGATCAACTCCGGGATTACGATCGCCTGGCGGCGCGCATTCGCGAACTCCAGCAAGCGGGATGGAACAGCCACAAGATTGCCGATCAACTGAATCAAGAAGGGTTTCGGCCGCCGAAACGCGCGCCACGTTACAACGGTGACGCGGTTCGTCAGATCGCTTCGCGCGACAATCGCCGCGAGGCGACACACAAGAATTCTCCGCCGCGCGAACGTCCCACGCTCGGTCAAGACGAATGGCTTCTCAACGACTTGGCGCGAGAACTCTCCATTCCACGTGCAACGCTCTACTTCTGGCACCGGCGCCTATGGCTGCAAGCCTGGATTGTACGCGTGGGCAACCGCAAGCACCTGGTGGCCTGGGCCGACGCCGAGGAGCGCGAACGATTGCGGCGTTTGTGCGCCGTTCCGCTCGGCAAGGCAAAAACTGACGTGGCTGCCGAACTCATTAAACCCAAGCCCAGGCCCCAGCCGTAACCTGGTATCTAGCGAGAGGTCTACGCGCCCACTTAACTCTGTGACAAGAGGCGTATTATGTGTCGAAGAGCGATCAGTTTGACTGGTCGTTTAATCCGTCGTTGCCGAAGAAGCAGGCGTTCGATCTGGCGACCTGCCGCTTTATCCGCGAGAGCCGCGACGTGCTATTGATCGGACCGCCGGGGACCGGCAAGAGCTTTTTAGTTCAGGCCGTCGGTTATCAAGCGATCAAGCTCGGCTTCGTCGTGCTGTACCGCTCGATCTTCGATGTCGTCCGCGACTTCTTGCACGATGAAGTGCTGGCCGAAGATGACAAAGTGCTGACCAAGTATCTCAAGCCGGATCTGCTCATCATCGATGACATGGGCATGAAGCAGTTGCCAAAGCGGTCAGGAGAATACCTGTTCGAGATCATCATGCGGCGCTACGAAACCCGCAGCACGATGATGACCAGCAATCGGCCGCTGGAAGATTGGGGCAAGCTCATCGGCGACGTCCCCAGTGCCACGGCAATTCTCGATCGGTTCCTACACCACGCCGAAGTA
>JAWXBP010000228.1 GCA_034440135.1 Planctomycetia bacterium | reverse complement strand
GGCTGCCGTCGCTGGCGTCAGCCCGGCGGCTTCCATGCGGGCCAAAGTAAAGTGGTCGACGGGATTGCGAGGCCAGTCAGCGCGCTGCACGCTTGGCGGTTCGGAGCGTCGCGGCGGCACAAAGGCCCAATGCGGTTCGAAGTTCGCTCCTTCGGCAATCCAGCGCGTCAATAATTTAATGTCCGCTGGCGTGAGTTGCTTTCCGGAATCGACCGGCGGCATACGCTCCGACTCGTCCGCGGAGTTCATGCGCGCGACAACGGCGCTCGCCTCGAGATTTCCCGGCACAATCGCCGCGTAGCCGCCGCGATCTTCGAGGACGCTTTCGAGCTGGTCGAGCCGCAAATCCGCCGCGCAATGCTCTTCGTCAGGACCGTGACAGGCCAGACACTTCGAGGCCAACAACGGACGGATCTGCCGGCTGTAGCTCACCGGCTCGCCGGACGACGCGTTGCCGGACAAAGTGAGGATGACAAGTATTGTCAACGTGATTTGCTGAGCGTGACGCATCATCGAGGTCGCCGATTCGTTCGCTTCCATTCACTGGCAAACCGCTATTTTCGTTGAACATGCTCAGTTTAGCAACGGTGCTGGCGGCGAGCGCGAAGGCACAAATCGCACGGTGGAGCGCGCAGCTGGCGCTTTCGGGGCACATGACTGAGCCGCCGCCGCATTGTCGATCGGGTGGCAATCGTGCCCCCGCGGCGTTAGAATCGGCGAGGGCGCTTTCCGTCGCTGCCGCCCCGGCGTCGGCCGGGTGCGCGCAAACGTCTGCGACTTACCGATGACGCCCACCAACTGGAAACCGTTTCGGTGAGCTCCACGTGATCGTTGGTGGCGATCGCAACATCCAGCAATGTCGCATTTCGGGCCGCAGCCATGCGCATTCCCTTGACGATCGCCCTCCTGACGCTGTCGCTTTCGGCGGCAACCTCGCATCAGGTTCACGGCGATGATGCGGTTGACGCAATCGCGGACACACGTCCGAGTGCGACAGCCGAGGGAATCGCGTTTTTCGAGCAGCGCATCCAACCTGTGTTGGCGGCGCAATGCTTCAGCTGCCATTCCTCGAAAGCGATCAAGGTCCGCGGAGGGCTATTGCTTGACTCGCGAGCAGGCGTCGCCGCCGGAGGCATTGGCGGGGCAGTGCTGGTCGCAAATGAACCAGAGCAGAGCCGGCTGATCGAGGCGATTCGGTGGAACAACCCCGAATTCCAAATGCCGCCCAAAGGGCCGCTCACGCCCGAGCAGATCGCCGATTTCGAGAAGTGGGTCGAAATGGGCGCGCCCGACCCGCGCGAAGCGCTCCCGTCCGAGACATCCGAGTCAGAGCCCAAGCGACTCACCCTGGAAGCCGCGGCGGAATTGCTCTGGGCGCTCAAGCCTGTCGAGCGGGGCGAAACGCCATCAGGCGTCACCGAATCCGCAAATCCGATTGATGCGTTTATCGCGGCGGAACATCGTTCCAGCGGATTGAATTCGAATGGACCAGCCGGCCCATCGGCGCTACTGCGTCGCGTTTATCTGGACCTTGTCGGCCTGCCGCCGACGCCGGACGAACAAGCGGCATTTCTCAACGACACGTCCCCTGATGCTTACGAGAAAGTCGTCGATCAACTGCTCGCCAGCGAGCAACATGGCGTGCGTTATGCGCGCCATTGGCTCGACGTGCTGCGCTATGCGGACGCAGACGAGCGAATGATCGCGGCGCAAGGAATTCATCTCTGGCGCGATTGGGTCATTCATGCGTTGAATGACGACGTGCCGTACGATCAGTTTGTGCGCGCGCAGTTGACCGGATATCGCTCGACCGAACGGACGCAGATGTCGGCGACCGGTTATCGCTCGAAGGCCGAACCGCGGCCGGACGATCTCTTTGCGCTGGGGCTGCTCGCGCGCGGCGCCGTGGTTCGCGATGGCCAGAAGAGCGGCGAGCTCGCATTGAACGCCGTGGAGACGGTGTCAACCGCGTTCATGGGACTCACGGTCGGCTGCGCCAAATGCCACGACCATCTGTTCGACCCGATCACGCAGCGCGATTTCTACGCGATGAAGGCGCTCTTCGATCCGCTCGTTCCGCGCAAGATCACCTTGGCGACCGCGGAGGAGATCGTGGCCAGCGGCCGCGCGTCGCAAGAGGCTGCGGATCGTCGCGCACCGGTTCAGGCGGCGCTCAACGCGCTCGCCGCTCCGTACCAGAAGCAACTGTACGACGACCGTGTAGCGATGCTGCCGGATGACGTGCAGGCCGTGATTCATAAGTCAGAGCGCGAACGCACGGCCGCGGAACAGAAGGTCGCCGACGATTACTTTCCAATTCTGCGGATCGATTCCGGCAAGATTCGGGAAGTGATGTCCGACGCGGACCGCCAGAAATACGATGATCTCCAGCGCGAACTCTCCGAGATTGGCGACGGCCGCAGAGGCGGCGGGTTGGCGGCATATTGGACCGTGGAAGTTGATCCACAGAGGTCGACCGAAAAGAGTTTCATCCTCACTAGCGGCGACCCGGAACGACCGGAGTTGAATCACGAAGTCTCGCCAGGCTGGCCGTTCGCGCCGACGTATCCCGATTTTCGTGAAGGCCCGCTCGAAGCCTTTTCGGATTGGCTGACCGCGCCGCAGAATCCACTCTTTGCGCGGGTGGCGGTCAATCGGATTTGGCAATGGCATTTCGGAACAGGCTTGCAAGCTGCCTCGAGTGATTTCGGCAAGCTCGGCGGCGAACCGACGCATCCGGAACTGCTGGATTGGCTGGCCGCGGAGTTTGTGCAAAGCGGATTTCGTATGAAATCGCTGCATCGCTTGATCGTCACGTCGGATGCATACCGCCGCGCTTCCGAGGTCGATGAGTCGATCGGCGCGGCGAATCTGCAGGCCGACCCAACGAATGCGCTGCTTTGGCATTTTCCACTCCAGCGTCTGGAAGCCGAGCCGATTTGGGATTCGATTTTTTTGGCCGCCGGCGCTTTGGATACGTCCGTGGGCGGGCCGTCGTTTGATCTCGGCGGCGGCCAGCGGCGCGGTCGTGGCGGTCGGAATGACGAATCGTCGACGACAACGTTTCGCCGCGCCGCGTATCTGACCCGCGGCTATTCGACGAATCGCGACGTCATGCCGAATTTCCTGCAAGCGTTCGATGTCGACGACGGTCGGGCGCCTTGCCCGCAGCGCACGCAAACCGTGACCGCGACGCAGGGTCTGTTCATGATGAATAGCGACGAGGTCGATCGCGCGTGTACGATGTTCGCGGAACGGCTCCTCAAGGACGGTGAAGGCGATCTCTCAGCCGCCGTCGAACTCGGCTACCGCTGGGCAATTGGTCGCGGGCCTTCCGACGGCGAGCGCGAACGCGCGTTGGCGTACCTGGAAAATGATCCGGCGAAGTTAAAAGGACTGGCGTGGTTGTTGTTCAATCTCGATGAATTCATCTACGTGAGGTAATCGATGGAGCACAACTTCGCGGCCAGCGATCTTCAGTCGCGGCGACAACTGCTCCACCGGGCCGGCGGCGGCTTTCTTGGCGTGGCGATGGGCGCGCTCTGGGCCGAGGCCGGCGAGTTGCCTCAGGAGGCAGCCATTCAGCGCTTTCCGGTGAAGGCGCGGTCCGTCATTTTTCTGTTCATGTGCGGCGGCGTCAGCCACATCGACACGTTCGACCCCAAGGACGACAAATGGGCCGGCAAGCTGATTGACGCCGTGGGGTTTGGCGACAATCAGGCGGAAATGCAGCGGCCGGTTATTCCCTGTCAGCGCACGTTCACGCGCTACGGCGAATCAGGCATCCCGGTATCCGATTGGTTTCCGCACGTCGGAAGCATGGTCGACGACATCGCCGTCGTGCGCTCGATGTGGTGTCACGCGGGGAATCACTTTCCGGCCGTGATCGAAACCTGCACGGGGCATCGCGGGCGGCAGTTGGATCATCCGACGTTGGGGAGTTGGGTCTCGTACGCGCTGGGGACCGCCAACCAGAACCTCCCGATGTTTGTGAACATCGGCCGACCTTCTTCGCCCGTGCAACTGACGGGCGGATATCTGGGCGCAACCGTCGCGGCGACGCCGTTTCAGCCCGGCGAAACACCCATTCCCAATCTGAAACCTCCCCAAGAACCAATGCCTTCGAGCGCGAGCGGCAGATGCAGTCGCTCTACGAATTGAACCAGGAGTTTCGCGCGCAGTACGCCATCAATGCGAACATCGCCGCGCGGGCGAAGGCCTATGAACTGGCCGCGCGGATGCAACTGACGGCGCCCCAACTCGTCGATTTTTCCAACGAACCAACGCATATCAAGGACATGTACGGCATCGGCCAGGACGCCACCGACGGGTTTGGCAAACAGTTGATTCTTGCGCGACGTCTGGCCGAACAAGGCGTGCGTTTCATCCAGATCTGTCATGGCGGCGGCGGCAACGGCGATTGGGACGCGCACGGCGATATTGATTCGCACGCTCCCCTCTGCCGCGCGACCGATCAACCGATCGCCGGCTTGCTGCGCGATTTGAAGCAGCGCGGCATGCTGGATGAAACCCTCGTGGTTTGGACGAGCGAGTTCGGCCGGACGCCTTGGTCGCAAAACACCACTGGGCGCGATCACAATCCGCGCGGCTATTCGTCATGGCTGGCCGGCGGCGGCATCAAAGGCGGCACGGTCCATGGCGCAACGGACGACGTCGGCTACAAGGCCGTGGAGGATCCGCACTATTACAGTGATCTGCATGCCACGATCTTGCGGCAACTGGGCCTCGATCATCGACACTTGGAAGTGACGGTCCAGGGTCGCCCGGTGCGCCTGGTCGAGGAAGGGTTTGGGCCGATCATGGCTGTGATTGGGTAGTTCCGATGGCTTTTCGTGCGCGAAAGTTATGACGCGCTAACAATCCCTGGACCACTCGCTATGAAAGTCGCGGCGGGTTGGGCCGCTATGCCGCTTCCGCTCTGCATTGAGCTACTGCACCGCAACGATCTTACCATGCCGCCAACGCCGCAACGGATGGCGTGAGATTCAAACTGGTGCGATGACCATTTTCGTCCGTCGCCGCGGTCTGGTTGCCGGCCGCGTCGTATGCGAAGGTCATCACGCCTTGATCCGGCGAACCCTCCGCGAAGACGGCGCGGGTGCGCAGGCCGCGGGCGTCGTACTCGTACCGCGTCGTGCGATTCAAGGGGTCGCGCATGGTCTCCGTCTGACCGCGCGCGTTGTACGTGTAGGCGGTCACGAGGTCGTCGGTTTCGCCGTTGGCGCCGTCGCCTCCCCTCATCCCTCCGCTCCAGCAGCACAGCAGTCTTACCCCACCGTTACCTTCATAACGGGTGGTACAGGAATTCGTGGCTGGTCAATTGGATTGCAGCAGTTATTCGCGAATTGCATTTCACGACCTAGCGCGCCGAATTCGCCGATTGTCCAAATCTTGACATCGCTCCGTCAATTTCCTGTCTCTGACGGCGAATTACCGTAATGGCTTGCCCGGCCTACGGTTCGTCGCTGCGCGCCGGGCGGCCAAACCGGCGGGGGCGGACTTGCTGGCTTTCCGCCCGGCGAACGGCGATAATGGCCGGCGCATCAGATTTGGCAGGACACGGTGTTATGGAATTATGGGGAACTGATGAACCCTGCCCCCGCTTGTTGCGTAAGGACGGCCGCGACGCCGCGCGGCTGGACGGCGATCCGCATCGGAACAAGACAGAACGAGGTCGCACGATGAAACGAACCGCCCGCATTGGCCGGGGGCGGCTGGCGATTGCGCTGGCCTGCCTCGCATTCGCTGGCTCATTTGGCGCCGTCCCCCCGTTGGCGATCGCGCAGAACAACGCCGAGGTCGAAGTCGATCCGGCAGCCACGCGACAGTATGCCGCGGCGGCGGCGCTGCAGAACCGCGATCAGTTTGAACTGGCCGCCGACGAGTGGCAAACCTTCGTTACCAAGTTCGCCGACGATCCGCGCGTGCCGCGCGGTAAGCATTACTTGGGCGTCTGCTTGCTCAAATCCGGCAAGCCGGAGGCCGCGGAGGCCGCGCTGGAATTGGTCCGCGAGCAACATCCGAAGTTCGAGCTGCTGGAAGCGACGCTGCTGTACCTGGGGATCGCCCAATACAACCAGGCGCAGGCCGGCACCAAGGACAAATACGACAGCGCCGCGGGAACTTTCGCGGAACTGGTGCAGAAGTATCCCGAGGGAAAACAAGTTGCGCAGGCCGTCTACTACCAGGGGGAATGCCAATACGCCCAAGGTGACAAAGCGGCCGCGATGAAATCGTACGCCCGGGTGGTGAACGAATTTCCGCAATCGGCGAACTTAGCCGACGCGCAATACGCCCTCGGCGTGACGTTGGAGGAACTCGGCCAGGCCGACGAAGCGGCGAAGGTTTACGTGGCGTTCCTGAAACGCGCGGCCGATCACCCGCTGGCACAAGAAATCAGCCTGCGTTACGGCGAGACGCTGTTCGCCGCCAAGAAGTACGCCGAAGCTGGGGCGCGCTTCGCGGCGGCGGCCCAACAATTGGGCTTCGCGTCGGCCGACTACGCACAATTGCGACTCGGGGCCGCGCTCTATGAACAGAAGCAATACGCCGAAGCGGCGCAGGCGTACGAATCGCTGGGGGAGCGGTTCGCGCAATCGGCGCACATCCCGCAAGCGCGCTTGGCGGCTGGTAAGTGCTGGTATCTAGCCGAACAGTTCGACGCCGCGCGCAAAGCGCTCGCGGGCGTCACCGGCGATGCCGCGATGATGAGCGAGGCGGCGCACTGGATTGCCAAGAGCCAGTTGCGCGAAGGCCAGGCGGCCGCGGCGCTTCAGACGGCAGAACGCGCGCTGGCGAATGCTGCACCGGATTGGGCGGCGCAACTGGAGTTCGACGCGGCGGATGCACTCTACGAAATCCCCGACCGTCGCGGCGAGGCCGTAAAGCGCTACGCGGAACTTGCCAAGAATCGCGGCGACGATCCCCTCGCGCCGCAGGCGCTGTACATGGCCGCTTTCTCCGCACTGCAGGCTGGCGAGCACGAACGGGCGGCGCAATACGCCGCGGCCTTCCGGCAGAAGTTCGCGGAACATGAGCTCGGCGCGGATGTTGGCGCGGTGCTCGCCGAAAGCGCACTGCAGCTCGGACGCACCGAGGACGCGGCGAACGCCTATGAGCATTTGGTCAAGCAATTCGCCGATCACGCGGATCGCCCGCGCTGGCAAGTGCGGCGCGCGTTGTGTTATTTCATGGCCGGCAAGTTCGATGCGGTCGAAGCGATCGTTGAGCCGCTGGCCGGCAAGTTAAAGGACGCGGAATTGGCTGCCGAAGCGAGCTATTTGCTCGGCGCATCGCAGGTCGAACGCAAAGAGTTCGACGCGGCGATCGGCACGCTGGAACCTCTGGTGGCGAAGCTTCCCAAGTGGCGCCAAGCGGACGAAACACTGCTGGCATTGTCGCTCGCGTATCAAGGCGCCGGTCGCGCGGATGACGCGCAGAAAGCGCTCGCGCGTTTGGGCAAGGAGTTCCCGCAAAGCGCCGTACTTGATCGCGGCGCCTACACGCTCGCCGAACAAGCGTACTCCGCCGGTAAGTTCGACATCGCCGCCGCAGGCTATCAAAAGCTGATTCAAGACTACCCGCAGAGCAAGCTGGCGCCGCAGGCCTGGTATGGTCTCGGCTGGGCGCAGCTCAGCCAGTCGCAACATGAGCCGGCGGTGCAGACCTTCACAAAGATGCTGGAACGCTATCCGGAACATCGCCTCGCTGCCGAAGCCCGCTATGCTCGCGGCGCGGCACGGCAACAGATGAAGGATTTCTCAGGCGCATTGGAGGATCTTCAAGCTTACTTGAAGGCCAGTCCCGACGGCGCGGAGCGTGCGGCGGCGTTGTTCGAAGTAGGACTTTGCCAAGTTGGCCTCCAGCAGTTCGACGCTGCGGTGACGACGTTCCAACAACTCCTCGCGGACGATGCGCAGTCCCAACAAGCGACGAAGATTCGTTACGAGTTGGCTTGGGCCCTTAAGTCGGCCGGCAAGGAAAAGGAATCCGGCGAGCAGTTCAAGCAACTCGCGCAGGCGCAGAGCGACGGCCCGGTCGCCGCGGAGAGTTGGTATCACGTCGGCGAGACCGCTTACGACGCCGGCGAATTTCAGGAGGCGGCCAAGGCGTATTTTGCCGCGCAGCAAAAGGCCGGTAAGTCCGATCTCGGCGAGAAAGCCGCGCACAAACTCGCTTGGGCGTACTACCGCTTGGACGACTTCGACAAGGCGCAGAAGTCATTCAAGTTCCAGCGCGAACACTATGCCGAGGGTCCGCTGGCTGCCGACGCTCGGTTCATGGAAGCCGAGGTGCTGTTCAAGCAGGAGAAGTACCCCGAAGCCCGCGAATCCTATCGAGCGCTCGGACAGCTTTCCAATCCGGAGTTCGCGGCGCTCGCGGCCTTGCACGGCGCCCAATGCGCCGCGCAAGCACAGCAATGGCAAGAGGCACTGCAAATGGCCAGTGAAGTGTTGGCCTCGCAGCCGGACAACGCCTATGCGGCGGAGTTGCTCTATGAGCAAGGCTGGGCGAAGCAGAACCTGGGCGAGCTCGACGAGGCGGTCAAGCTGTACGAGCAGGCGACGGAAAAATCCGGCAACGAAGTCGCCGCCCGAGCGCGATTTATGATCGGCGAGATCTGCTTCGAGCGCCAAGCGCACGGCGACGCGATCAAGCACTTCTTCAAAGTGGCTTACGGGTACGCCTACCCGCAGTGGCAAGCCAACGCGCTCTACGAAGCGGGGCGCTGCTTCGAAGTCCGCAAACAAAAACAGCAAGCCCTGGAGTCGTACCAGGAAATCGTCCAGAAATACCCCGACAGCGACAAAGTGACGCAGGCGAAGAAGAAGATCGCGGAACTGGGCGGATAGCGTCCCAATGGGAACTCTCAGATGAACGACAATTCGATGTTTGACCGAGCGCAAGCCTTGGCGCGCTTCGTGGCCTGGCACGCGGTGTTTGCGATCGCCATCTGGTGCGTTGCTGCGCGCACGAGTCATGCGCAAGACGCTCAGCCTGTTGATGCTGAGCGCTTGGCGGAAGAAAAGCTCGCCGCGCCGACTGCCTCTGAAGACACGGCCGCCGCCGAGCCAGCGGCGGCATTTCAGCAGCCGGCGTTTCCGAGCTTACTGGAGATGTTCTTCGCCGGCGGCATTCTGATGTGGCCGATTTTGTTCATGTCATTTGTCGTGGTGATTTTCGGCTGCGAGCGCCTGATCGCGTTGCGCCGGCGCCGCGTGATTCCGCCACGACTCGTCCGTCAACTCATCGAACAGAGTTCCAAGACCGGCGGGCTCGATCCCAAAGCAGCATATCGGCTCTGTCAGCAGTATCCGTCCGCGGCGGCGTCGGTGCTCAAGGAGATCCTGCTTAAGTTGGGCCGGCCGCATAGCGAAGTCGAGGCGATCAAGAAAGACGTCGCTGATCGCGAGGCGAATCGGCTGTTCAACAACGTACGGCCGATCAATCTGGCGGCCAGCGTCGCGCCACTGCTGGGACTGCTCGGCACCGTGCAAGGCATGATCATGGCCTTCTTCGTCACCGCCAATCTGCCCGCCGGACAAAATAAGACGCAGTTCCTGGCCCAGGGCATTTATATCGCGCTCGTGACGACCTTCGCCGGACTCACTGTGGCGATTCCTGCAGTGATGACCGCCCATTTTTTTGAAGGTCGCATTCAACGGCTGTTCACGGAAATCGACGAGTTCTTGCTCGGACTGCTGCCGCATTTGGAACGCTTCGAAGGGAAGCAACGCGTCACGCCTGGCGACCTGGAACGCGAGAAACCCGCCGCGGTGCGTCGGCCGGTGGAATCACCAATGCTCGCCGTCCCGGCGGCCAAGGAGTAGCCGGCGATGGCCGTCAATATCAAGCAATCAAAAACTTCCGGCACGATCAACTTCACGCCGTTGATTGATTGCGTGTTTTTGTTGCTGATCTTTTTTCTGGTCGGCAGCAAGCTCGAAGAAGAGGAGCGCGAATTGCCGATCGTGCTGCCGCAGGCCAGCGAGGCGCGCCCGCTCACCAGCAAGCCGAAGGAATTGTTTGTTAACGTCGGCCGCGACGGTCAGTACGTGGTGCAGAGCACGGAATGTTCCGCGGGGCAATTGGAACAACTCCTCAAACAGGCATCCTCCAACAACCCGGGCCGGCAATCGGTCATCATTCGCGCCGACGAGCGCTGCGAATGGAAGCACGTCGTCCTGGTGATGGACCTATGCAACAAGGCGAACATCCGCGATTATCGAGTCACCACGGCGCCGCGCGACGGATAACCGGCGCTGCGTGAATCTGTGGGAGGCGTCTCCGACACCGATGGAGTGGACGCTACTGAGGAATAGGGACCGCTCGGCAGTTCAGCGACGAACAATCGGCGTCGGAGACGCCTCCCACAATCGAGTTTGAGAACGCGACCGGCTTGCGATTTTAGACCATGCCCCCTGAACGCCTGATCCGCCGCCTGCCGTCGCATCGGATTGCCGACTTCGACGACTTTCTCTGGCCGGTCAACGCTGCGCTCGTGGTGTTCGGGCTGTGCGTGGCCGGAGTGGTGGTCGCGGAAAGTGATTTCCACACGCCGGTCCTAGTATACAACGGTTGGGTGCGGCTCGGTTCGTTATTGGCCGTCATGGGGGCGATGGTCTGGGGCATGATGCGGCTCGACCGCCATTGGTCGCGGCGCATGCAACTCTCCGTGCTCGTCGCGTTGATCACGCATCTCTGGGCGGCCGTTTATCTGCACGAGCAGTTCCTGGAGATGGCGCTCCTGGCGAACGAAGCCGCCGTGAATGAGCCGCTGGAAGAAATGCCGCTCGTCACGCTGCCGGATTATGACTTTCAAGAACTCGATCAAACCGTCCCGGACGAAACGCTCGACGATCCATTGGAAACCGTCGTGCCGGACATGCTGCCGCCTGAGTTGGTGAAGGAGGAACTCCCCAGCCAGCCGACGGAGATTCGGGAGAACCTGGAACAGGCGCGAATTGAAATCGAAAATCCGCAGCCGGCGCCGCTCGTCAGGGCGGAAACCGCCGCGCCGCGGCGAAGTGAATCGTACTCCGCGGGGCCGCTCAGTCGGCAGGAGCGACAACAGGATTTCTCGCCGGAGTTAATCGAAACGCCATCGCTCGTCGCTACGCCTGTCCAGCCGGCGACCGAACTGGAAGCGGACAGCGTCAGCGTCTTGCGCCAAGCCGCGGCGCCAGAACGGACCGAGCGCCAGACGGACAACCCGCCCTTGAATGCACGCCGCGCCCCTAACAGCGAACTCACGCGTCGCGAAAACGACGCCGCGCCCGAAGATAGTACCTCGCAGTCGACCGCCTCAAGGCAGCGCCAAATGGCCAGCATCGACGCGCCGGACGACGCGCAGGAAGTGCTTGAGGCCCTCCGTTCACCGACGGCGTCGCGCTCGCTTGCGCCGAGTGTTGTTGTTGCAGAACGTACGCAGAATGCCGCACCGGCCGAGCGTTCCGCGAACACAGGCTCTGAAGCGCCGGCAGCTACGCCATCTCCTTCACCTTGGCGCGGCGCGCGTAGCAACGACACGCCGGCATTGAGCGGTGAGCACGCGCGAATTGCCGCGCGGAGCGGGCGCACGCCGGGATTGCCGAATGAACGCATCAGCCAGCCGACGCTTGGACGGCCCGGAGAAAGCGCGCGTGGCGAGAATGCACTGACGCCAGAGGTCGGCGAGTTGACACGATCGGCCGCGACCGGCGGCGCGTCGCCAGGTCGGCCCAACACGCCGCACGGAGCGACGGGAGCATTGACCGCAAACGCCGCGACGAGTTCCGCGACTGCGGCGAACAACGGGCAGGCCCCGCGCGTCGCGACGCAGTCCGCTAGCGCATTGAATCGGAATCCCACGGCCGCGCCGCGCAACGTGGACGTGGCCTCGATCGACGTCGCCTCGCCGCAATCGCGCGCCGTGGGCGGCAGCAACGCGGCGCTGGAACCGACCAACACCGGTGTCACGCGTAATTCAGGCGGCGCTACAGGAATCACGCGGCAGAACCAATTCGACGCCGATCTTCCCGGCGTCGGTTCGCCTAGCAATACGGCGTCGGCGGCCGCGCGGAGGGCCAGTCCCACGGACGAAGCGCCAAACGGTCAAGGCGATCGCCCGAGTCGACCGTCGCAACTGGCGCGCGCCCGGGCCGGCAGCGAACTTCCGAGCGCAGCGTTACGTGCCGACGACGTAACGATCGCCGATTCCGCCGGCGCAGAGCGGCCTGGTGACATTGAAGCGTCCTCCAGCGCAGCTGTTACCCGGCGTGCTTCGAATTCGCCAACGGGTCGCGCGACCGCAGCGGCCGGCGGTTCATCGATTGATCTTGATCCCGGGCCGATCAATTCCGCGGCCGGCGCTGGTCGTACATCGGGAGGCGGCGAGCCGACGATTTCATCGAGCTATCAACCCTCCACGGCGCGGCGCGGGCAAGCGAGCGCTGAGATCGGCGACGTGGCGGCGATCACGGAATCTTCATCCGCCGCTGAGAGCGGCGCGTCCGGCGGTGCAAATGGCGCGAGCGGCACATTGAATCCGTCGAACTCTGGCGTAGCTCGCGGAGAATCCGGCGGCGCTCCGGCGCGCCGCGGCGACGGCGGTAGTGTGGCCGGCTTGCAACCGGCGCTCGGCGGCGGCGGCGGCGCGAATGAACTATCGCGCGCCAACGGCGGCGGGGAGCAAGGTCCGGCGATTGCCAACGCCTCCGGCGTACCAGGCGGCCGCGCGACTTCCTCGCCACTCGCCGGCGACGACGGTGCGGACGACCCATTGGCCGGCGGCGGCGCATCCGGCGGCACTTCGACCGCTGCGGCCGGAGGCGGCGGCGCAGGGCCCACGGGCGACGGAGTGACTGGCGTCACGCGCTCCACGAGTTCCGGAGGCGCACAACGTCCGGCTACCGGCGGAGTCGGCGTGGGCGTCACCGCGACCGGCGGCGCACCGGCGAATGGTCGCGCGCGTGGCAATGCCGGTTCCGGTCCGACTGTTACGGCCGACGGTCCCTCGACGGCGCCGCGCGGGCGTCGAACCGCCAGTGCAAACGTTGACGACGACGACGCTGAAATGACGGACGTGAAAGCCGTCGCCACGAACGACGGCGGTGCGCAAGGCGCGCCCGATGCCGAGTCCATCGGACCGACGGCCGCTGCGATGGCGGCGCCGAAGCAGAGTTCCACGGCGCTGGTGCGCCACGAGGCGGCGCCAGGAGTGGGAGGATTGGGCGGCGCGGCGAAACTGGCGCCGGGCGTCCCGAATCGTCGCGCGCGGCCGGATAGCGAGGTGGCGCACAACTCGATTCAGCGCTTCGTGCTGGAACGCTCCGGCGGGACCGCGGCGCCGATCGACGCCAAAGCTGACACGGGGCCAGTGCAAGGCTTCAAGCAGCGCAATCCCAATCGTCGCGGCGAATTGGCCGAAGCGCTCGGCGGCAACAGCGCGTCGGAACGCGCGGTCGAAATGGGGCTCGATTTTCTCGCGCGCCACCAACTCGAAGACGGCCGCTGGAGTCTGCATGACCTCGCGGGGGGCAAGGCGGGTTATCAAAACAACGGCGCCGGCAGCATGAAGTCCGACACCGCCGCCACCGGCCTGGCGCTCCTGACCTTCTACGGCGCCGGGTACACGCACAGCGACGGAAAGTACCGACTGGTCGTGCGGCGCGGGCTCGATCAATTGCTGACGAGTCAGGAAGCGAACGGCTGCTTGTTTATTCCGCAGGACGTCGAGTCGGCGAAAAACGTCCGCTTCTATAGCCACGGCATCGCGGCGATCGCGCTCTGCGAAGCGTACGGCATGACCCGCGACAAGGACCTGCGCGAGCCGGCGCAAAAGGCGCTCGACTACATCGTCGCCAGCCAGCATCCGAACGAAGGCGGTTGGCGCTACTCTCCGGGCGGCGGCAGCGATACTTCCGTCACCGGCTGGCAAATGATGGCGATGAAGAGCGGCGAGTTGGCCGGATTGAAGGTGCCGCCACAAACCTACGACGGGCTACGCGATTGGCTCGAACACGCGGCGACGCCCTGGGGCACGCCCGCGCGCTACGCCTATCGGCCACGTTCCACGGAGCAGAATCAAGCGCAACCGAGCCTGGCGATGACGGCCGAAGGCTTGCTGATGCAACAGTACCTGGGCTGGCAGCGCGACAATCCGTATCTCCGTGACGGCGCCGAGTACTTGAAAGCGAACCTGCCGAAACTCGGCACGCCAACGTTGCGCACCCGCGATTGCTACTACTGGTACTATGCTACGCAAGTGATGTTCCAGATGCAGGGCGAGTATTGGACTAGTTGGAACGAGGCGCTCAGGCCGCTGCTGATCGACAATCAAGTGCAGGAAGGCCAGTTCGCCGGCAGTTGGGAACCGACCGGACCCACGCCCGATCGCTGGGGCCCGCACGGCGGCCGGCTCTATGTAACCTGCATGCATCTTCTGATGCTCGAAGTCTACTACCGCCATTTGCCGCTCTATCGCGACTTGAACGTCGCCCAGGCGCAGCCGTAACGGCACGCTCGAACTCCGCGGCGCCACTTCCGCGTTCCACGTTTCGAGTCCATACTTTCCCCATGTCCTCCAAGCCACGACGCAAGAAGCGGCGATTGCGTTTGCATCGCCGCACGCACATCGGCGCCGCGCCCGGTACGCTGGTCGCCGATCCCAAGGCGCATGCACCGCACGTCTACGTCATGGCCTATAGCCAGGACAAGATGTTCGAGAGCGAGGTTTCCGCTAACCATGCGCAGTCGATCGCTCAGTTGTTGAATGAATGGCCAGTCGTCTGGGTCAACGTGGACGGTCTGGGCGACACCGACGTGATTCAATCGATCGGTCGTTTGTTCCGCTTGCATCCCTTGGCGCTCGAGGACGTGGTGAACGTCCACCAGCGGGCCAAGGTCGAGGAATACGGCGATCATCTCTTCATCGTCGCACGGATGCCAGGCAGCGACGGCCGGCTGGATAGCGAACAGCTCAGCATGTTTCTTGGCAAGCGCTTCGTGGTGACGTTTCAAGACCGGCCGGGCGATTGCCTGGACTCGGTCCGCGAACGCATCCGGCGCAGCCGCGGCGTGTTGCGCGGGCATGGGCCGGACTACCTCACCTACGTGCTGCTGGACGCGACGATCGACGCCTATTTCCCCGTGTTGGAGCAATTGAGCGACCGCATCGACGCTCTGGAAGAGCACGTGCTCGCCGTCAGCGACGACGGCACGGTGCCGATGATTCACGACATCAAGAGCGATTTGCTGATGTTGCGCCGCGCGGTGTGGCCGCACCGCGAGATGTTCAACTCCTTGATCCGCGAGACCACCGACCTGATCGGCGACGAAACCCGGGTTCACTTGCGCGACTGTTACGATCACACAGTGCAGTTGATCGACTTGATCGAAATCTATCGCGAAGTGACCGCGGACATCCGTGACATGTATCTCTCGATGGTCAATCAGCGCACCAACGAAGTGATGAAGGTGCTGACGATCATCGCCACGCTGTTTATGCCGCTGACGTTCATCGTCGGCATCTACGGCATGAACTTCGATCCGGATACTTCGCCTTGGAACATGCCGGAATTGCGGGCCTACTACGGCTACCCGATCACCATGCTGACATGCGTGCTGATCACGATCGGCATGTTGATCTATTTCCGCAAGAAACGCTGGATCGGCAAATGGATCGACCGCCGCAACGCGGAACGGGAACGGGCGCAAGCCGAGTCGCCGTGAGTGAGGCTCGGCACGGCGTCACGGAGGCGAGAGTGTTGGAAATGTCGAATGACGAAATCCGAATGACGAATAAATGTCGAATGCATGCTCCAATGACGAATGAAGGCTTTCAATACTTGGGGACAACCTTCAGTCATTCGACATTCGGATTTCGTCATTCGACATTCCCTCCCTTGTTTCTCGTCGCCTCCGCACTCAAAAAAAGCAGTTGTCGCGTTTGAACTTGGCCGCGCGTTGTCTTAGAATTCGAAACCATGATGAGCGTGCAGGAAACGCCGGTGAATCAAGCGAAAATGGCCCGGCTGGAACGAGCCTGGCACGAGCTACTGGAAGCGGCGACGGCTCGCGGCTATCACGGCACGTTCGGCGTGGAGGTGACCGTGCAGGACGGCACGATTCAACATTTTGTGCGGCGCTTGGAGCGGAGGGAACAGTAGGAAGTGACGAGTGCGGAGTGATGAATGATGAATGGATGCGGTCGCTCCCTTAGCATCTCGTCGTGATCAAGTGAGCTGATTCTACAACTTGGGTATCGTGAGAGCCTGGCGACAGGCATCTTGACGGGCCCGTCGGAGAGCATCGTGAATGCTCCTCGACGGACCCTTTTTTCGTTTTCAGAGCAATCGCTGAAAGGTCGCGCGATGAGTGAAGCGCTGTTGGAATACTGCGACTCGCGGGGAGTGGACTTGCGCGTCGACGCCGACGCCGGCCTGTTGCGCGGCGTGAAAGTGCTGGGGTTGTCGTCGCGGAACGGGCGCGTCTATCCGGCCGAGACCTTGTTGAAGGCGACGCCGCTCTACGAGGGCGCGAAGGTCAACGTCAATCATCCCGCGGGAAGTTCGACCGGCCCGCGCGACTACCGCGATCGGATGGGCGTGATGCGGAATGTCGCCGCGCGGCCCGAGTCGGGTTTGTTCGCGGACTTTCATTTCAATCCCAAGCATCCGCTCGCGGAACAGCTCGTCTGGGACGCCAAGCACGCGCCGGAGAACGTCGGGTTCTCGCACAACGTGCAAGCCAAGGTGGCGCGGCGCGGGCAGGAATGGATCGTCGAAGAGATTTTGCAGGTGCAGGGCGTCGATCTGGTGGCCGATCCCGCGACCACGCGAGGGCTCTTCGAGGAGTTGCAAGCGACGTCGAGGGGCCTGGTGTGGGGCGAGCTCTCGCCAAATCTGCTCCAGGCGCATCGACCGGATGTAGTCGAGGAATTGGTGCGGCCGCTGCGCGAGGAGTTAACGGCATCGCGCCACGAGGCGGAGCAACTGCGGTTCAAGGACGTGGCGCAAGAACGCGAGCGAAGATTCCGCGGCCTGTTACGGGAACATGGATTGCCGGAGCCGGAGACAAGCACACCTTGGGGCAAAGCCTTGGTGAGCGAATCGTTCTGGCGATCGCTTCTGGCGGCGCCGGACGACGCGGCGCTCGCGCGGCAGATTGCGGAGCGAGCGCAACTCTTGGAGCGCGTGGGCGGTTATCGACCGACGGAATCGCGGCGCTATGCCGGCCCGCGCTCGCGCGATCAGTATCAAGTTGACATGACGTTCCAAGCGGAGTCGAACGCGGCGGCGTTCGTGCGAGCCATCACCTGAAGCAAAGTGATGCTTCGCCAACTTCACCTACTCACACTTACTTCACCTACTCTTGCTGGAGCCCCCCATGTCCGATGTGATGCGTTGGCGATACGGCGATACGAACCCGGTGACGGCGCCGGTCGATTCGGCGACGGTGATTGAAATTGGCGATCTGGTGTATTTGGAAACGGACGATGCGCGGCCCGCTTCGTCGCAAGCGGATTTGGGCACCGAGGCCCAGAACCAGGAAGGCTTTCACGACAAGTTCCTCGGCGTGGCGATGCAGGCCTCGCGCAGCGGCGACACCGCGCCGATTCGCGTCGCCACTTCCGGCGTGTTCGAGTTCATCACCGCCTCGGCCACCTACGAGTTGGGCAACCTCGTCGGCCTGGTCGGCGCGACGACGTTGGCAGACCAGGACGTCAAGTTGGTCGCCACGGAGAACCTGGCTGTCGGTCGCGTGGCCAAGCGACTCAACCCGGTGGGCACGTCGGTGCTGGTGGAGATCGTCAGCACGGTGCTGCGCGGCGGCCCGCAGGCGATGGCTTAGGAAGTTTTCAGTTTTCAGTTTTCAGTTGCTTCGGGATTCGGCTGAGGATGTTTCCTCACTGAAAACTGAACACTGAAAACTTCACACTTACATCGATCTCAGCACAAACGCGGAATACAAACCATGATCCGATATCGTGAATTGAAGCGGCGGTACGAGTTGGATGGGCCGGCGAAGACCGTCGGGCACTTGGCCGAGGCGCTCGAGAAAGAGCAATTGCGCGCGGACGATTTCAGTCTCCGCGATCTGGCCGAAGCACTGGTGCCGTCCGGAGCAGAGTGGGTGCGCTCGCTTGATCCGCGAAGCGCGGCCGGCGTGCGTCTGCTGGAGAACAACGACGGCGTCGACGTGACGGCGTTCTTGAACGTCGCCAGCCAGGTGATCTACTCGAAGATTCTCGAAGCGTACCGGCAGGACGCGTTTGTCGTGTCGCGACTGGTCGAGACGATTCCCACGCGGCTCGACGGCGAGAAAATTCCGGGCATTTCCCGACCCGAGGACGCCACGGCGCCGATTCACCCGGGGATGCCGTATCCGAACGTGGGATTCGGCGAAGACTACATCGAGACGCCGTCGACGACCAAATACGGGTTGATCATTCCGGTGACGCGCGAAGCGATCTTTTTCGATCGCACGCACCTGGTGTTGAGCCGCGCGGCGGAAGTCGGCGAGATCCTGGGTCTCAACAAGGAGAAGCGGCTGCTGGATCTCGTATTGGGCATCGCGAACAACTACAAGTGGAAGGGGCAGACGTACAACACGTACCAGTCGACGACTCCTTGGATCAACTTGAAGGCGGGGAACGAACTGGTCGACTGGACCGACGCCGACGTCGCGGAACAGCTCTTCGCGGAGATGACGGATCCGGGGACGAATGAGCCGGTGCTGATCAAGGCGAACACGGTGCTGGTGATGCCGGCGTATCGCCACGCGGCGCATCGCGTGTTCAGCGCGCCACAGATTTCCTATACGACGGGGAGCGCCACGGAAACCACGGTGGCGAATCCGTTCACGAGCTACCAGGCGTTCGAGAGCCGCATGGCATATCGGCGCATCGTGGCGAGCGGCGTCGCCGCGGCCGAGGCCAAGAAGTGGTGGTTCATCGGCGACTTCAAGCGGGCGTTCGCCTATATGGAGAATTGGCCGATCACTGTCACGCAGTCGGCGGCCAACAGCGAAGCGGACTTCAACAATGACATCGTCGTCCGCTTCAAGGCCAGCGAGCGTGGCGCCGCGGCGGTGATCAATCCGCGATACGTTGTGAAGAACACAGGGTAAGGCGCTCCAGGAATCAACGGGGGAAGCGAGGCGATTGGTCCGGCCTCCTCCCCCGCTACTCCTGGTGGCGTTTGCTTCACGCACTCAATTACTTTTCACCCCTGCAAATGGTTTTTCCATGTCTCGCATTGGCGATGAAACGGTCCACGGTTTCGATCATGGGCGGAAAAGTTCCGTCGGCACGACGGCCGTGCAGTTGAGTGCGACGTCGTATCGCGTCGCCAAGGGCGTGCAACTCAAGGCCGACGCGGCGAATTCCTCGACGGTCTACGTGGGCAACGCCGACCTGACGGCGGATACCGCGGACGCGACGGACGGGTTTCCACTCGCCGCCAGCGAAGGCCTGTTCGTGCCGGTCGACGACGTGAACAAAATTTACGTTCGCGGCGGCGCCAGCGGCCAGAAAGTGTTCTGGTTTGCGGTGTGACAGGGCGGTCCGCAGGACGCAAACTCCTCGGCTGCTACACGCACTGACTTCTCGACTAACCCTTTTGACCCACGCTACTGCCATGCCTCGCGCCGCCTTTTACTTGCCGCCCCGGGATACGACGCGCCGCGGCTGGTCCGCCAAGCAGGGGTTTTCGCCGGCGGCGCTGCCGGGCCTGCGGCTATGGATTGACGCGCAGTCCGCAGCGCAGGTGTTGCAATCGGGGCTGACGCCCGCGACGAACGGCACGCAAGTGGTGCGCGTCGTGGACCGTGCGCAGGGACTGCAGTTCGACGAGGTCAGCGGATCTGGGCCGACGTTGATCGACAACGGGACGGGCGCCAATCGGCGGCGTTGCTTGCGCTTTAACGGCAGTACGCATTACTTGCGTCACGCGGGCACGATGTCCACCGCCACCGCCGGCGAAGTCTTTGCCGTGCTGCGGCCCACGAAGACGACCTCCGGCACTTGGGTTCCCGTTTGTTCGTGCGACGAAGCGGGCGCGGCCTTCGTGTGGTACCTGGCCCATCGCGTGAGCGCGGGGACGACCGAATACTTTCGCTACTTCGAACAGAACAGCGGTTCGCAGACGTTGCTGACGCTCAATACCGAGGTCGGTCGCAGTTTTGCGGAGAGTTGTTACTTGTTGCATGCGCGATCGGACGCCAGCGGGACCGGCACGGTGACAATGGAGCTCAATCAGATTGGGCAGTCATTGACCTTGTCGAGCGGCACGAATAACGGCGACTGGATTGGCAATGTCATCAATCGGGATAGCGTCTGCCTGGGGGCGCTCGTGCGCGATACGGTCAGCGCTCACTTTGGCGGCGACGTCTACGAGGTGATCGTCGTCGACGGCGTGCTCGCGGCGGCGCAACGCCGGGCCGTGTCCAACTATCTTGCGCAGCGCTACTCGCCAATTCTGCAAGTCGCTTGTCTCGGAGATTCGCTCACGGCCTTGTCGCCCGGCTTTGTGGACACGGTGCGGGCGAGCCTCGGCGGGACCGACGCGTGCGGCGTGGCAGTCGTCAATCATGGCGTAGGCAGCGAAACGATCAGCCAGCTGCGCGCACGCTGGGACGCGAACGTCGAGCCAGGC
Source organism: Planctomycetia bacterium (assembly GCA_034440135.1). Classification (NCBI taxonomy): domain Bacteria; kingdom Pseudomonadati; phylum Planctomycetota; class Planctomycetia; species Planctomycetia bacterium. Next base: position 10,251 of record JAWXBP010000228.1, on the reverse strand, counting down.
GGTTATCGCGCACTTGTCTTATTGGGCGGGATTAACGACATCAAAGTGGCCTCGACCGGCGGCGCGAACGCGATCTGGCCGGACTTCACGGCGATTTACGAGGAAGCCCTCGCGGCTGGCCTGAAGGTCGTGGCGTCGACCGTGACACCGTTCGGCAATCACGCGCAATGGTCGTCGACGCGGCAGGCAGAACTGTTGGCGCTGAACGCGCTCATCGCCGGATATGTTTCGCAGCATCCCGGCGAGATGGCATTGGTGGACGGCTACGCACTCCTGGGGACGCCAGGCACGCCGGAAGATTTACTCGCTTCGTACGACAGCGGCGACGGGTTGCATTGGACCACCGCCGGCCACAACGCCTTTGCGGTCGCCGTGGAAGCCGCGGTGCGCGCAGTGTTGGGTAAGTAGTTCTCTCGCTGACGGACGCACTTATCACGAGGAAGCAACGATGCCGACCGACTTGGAGCAGATCGCGACGATCAAATCGCAAACCTTGGCGCGGATGGTGGAGATCACCGCGCAGCCGAAGCCGAGCTACGACATCGACGGACAGAAAGTCGACTGGGCGACCTATCTGAAACAACTGCAGGCGACGGTTGTCTGGTGTGAGGACCAACTTGGCGGCGCTGAGCCGTTCGAGCAGGTCACGCAGGCCGGTACTTAGACGACTACGCCCACAGTCTCCTTTCGCTCCGCGAAAGGAACGCACTTTCGCGGAGCGAAAGGCGACCATGTTCGCGCACTTCATCAGAGCGTCGGCGCCATGCTTACCCCACACGACTTACAATATTTCGATGGCCTGGAGACGGTCGCCGTGCAGCCGCCGGGCGTACTGACGACGACGGCCGTTCCCGGTGCGTTGCGGGCGCGGCCGAGCGTGCGTGAGGCGGCGCCGAGTGACGGCGTGGTGCTGGCAGCCGATGCAGTTTGGCATTTGCCGAGCGCCGGCGTGGCGTTTCAGCCAGCGCCGGGCGCGCGGATCATCGACGCCGCGGCCACGGTTTGGATTGTGTTACGAACGGAGCGCGATACGCTGGGCACGCGCTGGAAGTGCTGGACGCGAAATCTTTCGCTCGCGTTGGGCTTGGAGCACGTGATTCAGATCGAGCGCGCGACTTGGACGAAGGACGCGGCCGGTGCGCCGGTGGCGACCTGGAGCCTTGCGCGGGCAGGAGTCAAGGCGCGGATTCAACCAATCGAATCGACGCACGAGTTGCGCGAGAGCCAACGTCTGGAACGCGTGACACACCGCGTCTTTCTGGCCGAGTCGATGCTCCTCGACGAGTGCGACCGCCTGGTGCATGAAGGGACGATTTACAACGTGCGCGGCTACGCCTCGCCGGAACGCATTGACGAACCCACGGTCGTTTTCGCGGAGCGCGTGCCATGGCCTTGGAGTTAGGACTCGAACAAGCGATTCACGAACGCTGGGCGGCGACGGGCGCGCTCACGGCGCTCGTGCCGGCGGCGCGCGTGTTCACCGGCGCCGCGGTGAACCAACCGGCGACTCCTTATGTTGTCTGGATGCGAGTGAACACGGCGCCGCATGCGCGCACGAGCAGCGGCCGTCAAGTCGACCGCACGCGGATGCGTTGCGAGATTCGGACGGAACAACTCGCTGTCGCGAAGCAAGTCGCGCAAGCGATCTTCGACGCCTACAACCGCGCGGCGTTCGCGCTCGTCTCTGGAAGTTGTCTGACAATGCAGCACGTCGCGCACGAAGAATCGCTCGCGCCGGAAGGCTGGTGGCGCGTGGCGACGGAGTTCGACGTGCTGCATGAAGGCTTCTGAGATCCGTGGACTGACGTCGTTGCCATTGATTTGCAGTCGTATTCAAACCCCGAGGTCACAGACCTCGGCTACCGAGGATTGAGGAACGCCATGCCTGACACACTTTCCGCCGAACTGAGTCTGGGACTTACCTGGCTGCTTGAAGACGTGCTGGACACCGGCACGGTGGCCGATACTTCGAAGCTGGCATTCGCCACGTCGTGGCGCGACGGCACGGCCGTCGACCAGGCCGATCAACTTTGGCATGCCCAACAAACCTTGGCCGCCAGCGGTGTGGCGTCGCTCGATCTCACGAGTCTCGCACGCAGCGTGTTCGGCGGCTCGCTGACGGTGTCGTTCGCCAAGGTCAAGGCTTTGGTGCTCGTGAATCTGGCCACGACGAGCGGGCTGGACCTGTTGGTCGGCGGCGCTGGCGCCGGCGGCAATGGCTGGGGAGCGCCGTTCAACAACAACAAGGACGCCAAACTCGTCCTGCCCGCCGACTCCGCGCTCGTGCTCGTTAATCGCAAGGCCGGTTGGACGGTGACGAATGGCTCCAGCGACGTATTGAAAATCGAAAACCCGCAGGCCAGCCCCATCACGTTCAAAGCGGCGCTGATCGGCACGACTGTGTAGGAAGGCGACACCGGAGGAGTAGGGTCCGTTTGCAACAACTACTTCACCTACTGCTTACTTCACCCACTCCACCTACCGACTACCCCACCACCTTCAAGGACACTCCATGTCAGTCATCAGCGGTAAAGACGGCAAGGTGATGATCGGCGTCACGGCCGTGGCGAACATTACGTTTTGGAACTTTTCGACGCTGGCGCAGAACCCCGCCTACGCCAGTTCCGCGACCGCCGGCCATCGCAAGCGATTGGGGGGCGTGAAAGACGGCGGCGGCGTGATCCGCGGCAAGCTCGACCTGACCGACGCCGTGACCAACGACGTCAACGAGGGGGACTCCGTCACGCTGTTGCTGTACTTGAATGCGACGAAGTTCTACTCGGTGCCCGCCGTGATCGATCGACTGCAATTCGAAGTCGATATCGATTCCGGCGACGTCGTCGGCTGGGAAGCAGAGTTCGGCGCGAACGGGGCTTGGACGAAACCGACGTATTAACAGGATGTACGACGGAGGGAGTTTGAAGTTTTCAGTTTTCAGTTTTCAGTATTTCGGCTCACCGCCTCCACTGAAAACTGAAAACTCCTTGCCTCTAGATATCAGCGCCTCCGCCGTTCACAAAATGTTCAATTTCCCTCCGCGTCCTCTGTGCTCTCTGTGGCGAGACCTCATGCACAACTTGGATGACCCGATGAACGACGAACCTTTGCCGGTCGAAGCGCGAACGATTTGCGTGTCGGGGCGCGAATTGATGTTGACGCCGTTGATCGTCGGGCAACTCGTCGAGGTCGAGCGGCGGATCTTGAGTGAGATGCGCGATCCTCTGCAGGACATCGCCGCGCGTTGGGACGAGTTCAACGATGCTCAGCGGCGGCAGCTATTGGAGGCCGCGTTCGCGCATCTCTCACGGGCGCCGGCCGTGCCAATAACCGAGATCGTCGCCTGGATGAACTCGCCGCGCGGCACGGCTTACGCCTGTTGGCTTGCGGCGCGGGCGTCCGATCCACGGCTCGATTGGGAAACATGTGAACAGCTCGTAATGGCCGCGTTGCCAGACGTACTGGAAGCGATTCAACGTGTGCTCGCGCCGCAGTGGTGGGAGGACCTGTTGGGAAACTCGCCTGGCCAGACTCAACTCGACGCGGCCGCGGTCCGTGGCGCTGCCTGTACCGCGAGTTGAGTCTGGCCTTCGGATGGACGCCGCGAGAGATCGGCGCGCTCACGCTTTCGGAATTGGCGATTTACCTGGAACCACGCCACGACGCAGCAACGCAGTGGTTCAACGCCGAGGAAGCGCGACGTCGCGTCTGGGAACGCAGCAAACAACGCGAGAATTGGGTCCGCGACATTTGGGAGGTAATCGACCATGGCCTTTCGGCAACCTAAGGGATGGCTGCTCACCGCTTCGCCGCGACGGAATCCGCGACAACCGTTTCGACGTGCGTTGTTTCCCCGGGGCGGCACCACGGTGCGCCGCGCTGCACCACGGCAACCGGCGCCTGCGCCTGCGCCGGCTGGGCCGTGGTGGAAAGCCATGCTAGACGCCCTCGCGATGGCGCCCGCCAGGAATCGCGCACCGCGCGAAAACGCTGATCGCGCAGCGCCGTCCGGCAATCGACTCGCGCGCGTTGAGAGCGACGGCAAGTCCCACGATTCTTGGCGACCCGTTACGGAACGGCTGGACCGCCAGCGCGAACAATTGACCAGCATGGACGGGCATCTACGGCGACTCGTCGAACTGCAATCCGCTAGCAACGACAAGAGCCCGGTCTATGCCCCACCAGCGTAGGTCAGATTGTTCCCCGTGCTCCACTTTTCTTTCCCGGCATTGTGAGCGATCGTTCTCATGTCCGTTACTTACGAAGAACTCGAAGGCTCGCCGCGGTTGCGAATCAACGATGCGGGCGTGAGCGCCGTCCGGACGTTTCGCGTTGCCTGGGCGGATTGGCCGGCGTTTGCGCGGAATTTGATCGGGCAGTATCGGTTGATCGGCGGCGCCCTGCATTACGTGCCGCCGATCCCCTTTCCGGGCTTGTTGAATTTGATTGCGGATGAATTGGCCATCGAGCCGTTCGATCCGCACAATCCCGCGGGCGACATGCTGCAAACGCTCGACGGCGCGGCGAATGCATACGCCGGCGGAGCGCGCGTGACGGCGACCTACCGCACGCTGCGCGATCGCGACAATCGCTCGCGCGACGATTTGCCCGGCGTGCCCGAGGGGACGATCCTGCGGTTTCGTGCCGAGGTCGCGGCGGAGTATTATTCGACGCCCGGGCGCGTTTGGAGTTGGGATATTGCCGGCGCGCCAAAGGTGCCGGAGGATGTGATGCCCGGCATTCTATTGCCGAGCGGCGGCTACGAGCTGATCTGGCAGCGTGTAGCGTATCCACCCTGGGACGCGATGCGTGCGCTCCGGGGCAAGGTGAATCAAAGCACGTTTCTCGGCTCGCCCGCCGGAACGGTCCTCTTTACCGGCGCGCGGGCGACGCGCGAGTTCCAGTTTCTCGAAGACGGCGGTCTGTGGAGGATCGAATATCAGTTCCTGGAACAAACCAAGGAATTGAACTCCGGCGTGAAAGTCGGCTGGAATTATTTCTATCGCGAACAAGCCTCGGCGGGCGAGCACTGGCTCCGCATCAAAGACGGGACCGGCGATCCGCCGTATCTGTCGGGAGATTTTAGTGCGCTATTCGCTTTTGAGGCATGAGGAGAGTAGGTGGAGTAGGAGTAGTAGTAAGTAGGTGGAGTAGGAAGGAATGGAAACAGTGGTCGACCGACGAACGTCGCACATGACGAACTGAACACTGAACCCTTTAAACTCATTCATGATTCCCACCGTCCAGCCAGGCGAGACGATTACCGCGGCGCAATACAATGCGCTGGCCGCCGCGGTGCGGCGGTTATCGCACTTAACCGCTGCGTTTCCGTTGGAAGCGCGGCGGCATGCGGGCGGCGTGCATCTTTCACTGGCGTTTTTGGAGCGCGAGGCGATTTGCGAATTGACCGGCGATCTGCATGTCGGCGGGTCCGCGTCGGCCAAGATTCTGGACTTCGACGGAGTGAGTTGGGTCGACGCCGATACTTCTACTGTCGTCGTGCATGATGCGCTCGGCACATTTGAGTTTGTGTCGGGCGATCGCGTATTAGTGCGGTTTCATCGGCAATCTGGCAAGTGGATCGTTTGGAATGGGAAGTGTTAGAGTGAGTTTGAAGCTTTCATTGTTCCGCTGTCAGTGGTTAGCTGCAGCGGCCAATCAAGCGCAGCGGTCCGAGTGGGCCTTCTCTCCTCCCTACTCCACCTACTAACTACTCCACCTACTTCTCCTACTGTGCCCCATGCTCGCCGCTTCCGCACGCTTCGCTCCCTTCTCCGGCGGATATCCTTGCTGTTGCGGGGACGATGGCGGGGGATCTTCGGGGAGTTCCGGCGGCGGTTCGACTTCGACGAGCACGTCGTCGACGTCGAGCCTGCCGATTGAAACAACCGGCTGCGTATTTTGCGCCGGCGGCCTGGTGGCGGAATACTACCAGGTGGAAATCTCCGGCATGGCGGAGCACACGAACTGCGACGACTGCGCGGCGCTTGACGGCGTGTATATCGTTGGCCCGGTGCAACAGACTTCGATCGGCGGCGATCCCTTCGATTGCTCCGACGCCTTCTTGCTGACCACGGTTTGTGGCGGCAGCGACGAGCCGGGGTGCTATGGCGTCCTCGCCTTGCAGTTCTATCAAACCGGCGGCGCTTTCCGCGTACTGGTCACGTTGCGAACCGGCGCCACGCCATGCGGACAAGGAGGCGGGCAGCCGACGATCGAATGGGAGAAGAACTACGGCGGCGCCGCGCCGGATTGCCTGTTGGAAAACGAATTGTTGCCGTTCATCACGAATGGCGTGCCGACCACGGAGCGCTGCGACGGCAGCGCCGCGACGTGCATTGTGACTGCGATTCCAGCGCCATAGTCTCCTTTCGCTCCGCGAAAGGCCAGTTCCTTTCGCGGAGCGAAAGGAGACTGTGTTCGTTCCCAGCTCCGAGGTGTATTTATGTGGTGCCAATTTGTCGTGACTGACGCGCCAGGCGTCTATCGTTGTTGCCGTTGCGGATTCGCCACGGCGCCGACGGCGTTTCCACCGGCGCGGATTCGTCGCGCCTGCCGACAATGGGATCCGCGCCGCATGCCGTCGGCAACTGAAACATCGCCGACGCGCGGACTCGGCGATACCGTCGCCTGGTGGATCGACAAGTTGAGCTTCGGGCGATTGAAAGAGCGTTCCGGTTGCGGCTGCCGGCGACGGCGCGAATGGCTTAATCGGTTGCTGCCCTCTCGCCGGGAGTCGTTTCCTGGCGAGCGAGAATCAACGTCGACGGAAGCGCCAACGACGTATCGCGTGTTGCTGCGATTTCCGCACGGGCTAGGCGACGCCGCGCAACTCACGACAGTCTTGCTCCATCTGCGGCGCTTTCGGCCGGAATGGCGCGTGGATGTCGAAGCCAAGCTTGGCGCTGCGAGCCTGTTCGATGGATTGGCGCATCGCGTTTTCGTCGCCGGGCGCGATCCCTTTCGCGCCGTCGACTACGATCTCGTCCACACGCCAGCTTGGCTCGAGCCGGACGTCTGTTACCGCGACACGCCCAGCACCAAGGCCGAACGTAGCCTGCGCGAAGCCTTTCACATTGTCCCGCGGCGTGATCTATGCTGCTATCAGATTCAGCCGAGCGCACCGGCGTTAGGCTTGGCGGCCAAGTATTTGATCGAAACCACGGCTGGGGCGTGCCGTGACGCTGACGGTCGCTATCCGGCCGTGGTCATTCACTATCAAGGAAACTCTGCGCGGCGTCGCAAGAATCTCGACGAACAAGCGGTCCGCAAGTTGATCGATCAAGTCGTCCGGCTGGGTTATACCGCAGTGGTGCTCGACCTCGAAACACCGCCGCGCGCAGCGCTGCTGAGTTTTCCGTCGCCGCATTGGCCGACGGGCCGCGTCGTCTGCCCCTCGATCGATCATCCGCTCTGGCGCGGGAACGGCACCGGCGATGGCGCCACGATCGCGGCGCTGATTGCTCAGGCGAAGTTGTTCGTCGGCATCGACTCGGGTCCCGGACACATCGCCGCGTCGACCGATACGCCCAGCGTGATTGTTTGGACCGGCCATCATCCGGTTCACTATTGCGCGCCATCGGCCAATGCGGTGCATCTTGTTCCCGAGGACCATCGGGAACTCCTACGCGGCCGCGCCGATGACGGCGAGCGCTTCTTTGAGTCGCACTACCGGTATCGAACCTATCGCGATTTGCAGATCGCCATGCCGCGGATCGCGGAAGAAATGCTTGCATTGGCGGATACTGCAACGGCCGAACATGAAACTTCCCTCGTGGTGGATGGCGACTACTGGGTGCGCGCCGCGCATCGCGCGGCTGACATGATGATCGTGCGCGACGTCGACTGGCAGGACGCGTACCGCATCGCCGAGCTGCGTCTGCGGCCGCGGACGGTGTTGGATATCGGTGCGCACATCGGTTGTTTCGCCACCCGGGCGCGGCGGCGTTGGCCGGCGGCGGAGATCACTTGCGTGGAAGCCAATCCGGCCAACTTCGATGCTTTGCGAAAAAATGTCGCCGCGTTCGCGCGTGTGATTCCGTGCGCGGCGACCTATGTTCCAGGTCCGGTCAAGCTGGCCTCGACCGTGTACGCTGGTACTGAGAACACCGGCGGGTCGCACGTGTTGGACGATCCCTCCGCAGAGCCGCCGCCAAGTGAACAACCGATCGTGACCGTACCGGCGATGAATTCAGAGCAAATCATCGCCGTGTGCGGCTGGGATTCCGTTGATTTGTTGAAGCTCGATTGTGAGGGTTGCGAATTTTCGTTGCTGGAGCACGCGCCTCTCAATAGCATTGGCGCGATCGTCGGCGAGTATCACGATCGCGCGCAGTTCGACGACCTGGTCGCGCGCCGCTTTTCCGACTGGGAACTGCGGCGGTTGACGGACGGAGTGCCGGGATTGTTCTGGCTGATCAATCCGGCGCACACGATTCCGCGCGAGGCATGATCACCCGTCGCGCGAGCGTGTCGATCATCGCATACATCAAATCGGCCTCGCCGCTTTCCAGGATGATCGCTACCTGTTCCAGCGCGGCTCGTTTGCGATTCATGTCCCGCGCGGCCAGCAGCGCGCCGTCGACCGTGAGCGCCCCGCCCGAGCCGAAGCGGCTGCACAACTCGTCGAAATCGTCGATCGTCCACTCGGAAAACAGGTGCGGTTCGCGATCGATCGCCTCGGCCACAGACGGGTTCGTGGCGCGGTCGAACGCTTCCCGGCCGCTGCCCGGCGGCAACAGGAATACCTCGACCGGCACGTCAAACCCTTGCGCCAGGCGATGCAGCGTGCGGGACTGCGGCTTGCCGCCGCGGCCGGCCAGCAGGCCTTTGAGCGTGCGTTCATCCACGCCGACCGCCTGGGCGGCCTGGTGAATGGTCCAGTCGCGTTCGGCCAACAGCCGTCGCAAATTTGCGGACACAGGATCCATCGGGGCGCGGGCCTCCTTCCAAATCCGGCTGCCGTGTTTGGGTGCCCCAGATGGCAACCGAAGTGTATACAGGCGTATACTAAACGCCCGATAGCCCCGCGCCAAGGGGATTTTGGGGGCGTGGCGGCGCTGAATGCGCGCAAAAAAAGCCCGCCAAGAGCCTGTCAGAAGTCGGCGCTTGACGGGCCTCCACCGCGGGAACGTTTCTGACGCTTCGTGCGGTGTCCCTGCCCGGGCCAAGGCGGCGAAGCAACCGCACCAGTGACCCGAACAAAGGAAACTTAGGTCGTAAATGCGGCGGAGGCAAATCGGAAAAACGCGGCTGTGTGTCAAAGCCCAGGGAAGGCCCTCAATGACTTTTCCATCCCCCGCGACTTCGGTGGCCTTCCCTGGGCTTAGAGGGCGTCGACGCAGTGAAGCAAGTCATTCCAGTTTACCAACTGCCACCCGGTAGCTGTAGTCAAACAGCAACTCCCACTCGCGCAGCGCAATCTCTCGGCAAAAAAGTTGAAACTTTCCTTTGTCTTCGGCCGCTGCCTGACAGAGGTCCACGAACCCGAACGGGTCCCAGCGATTCCACGCGTGCAAACTGCGGCCTTCATCGAAAGCATATGCGGCAGCGATTTCCTGAGCCGCTTCCCAGAGCGGCTCGAACACCGGATGCTTCCCGACTTGGCGGAACCAGTATTTTGCGTTGCCGTAGTCCGGCTCGCGGCGGTGCAGGATGCCGTGCCAGTAACTGCCGATCGGCGTTTCAATCGCTTGGCTGATCTGGTGCGATTCGTGCAGGAAGTCGTAACGCAGCCACACGCCGGCGAGGCACGCATGCGCCGCATCGCCGTCGACGATCGTCGTCCCGGCGAAAGCGCTTTCCACGGTCATCGCTTCCAATGCCGCGCGCAACGGGCGATGCGGCTGCCCGGGTCCCAGCGGGTTGGTTGGAAACTTGTCGAGGGGCGACTCGAAATGAAAGCCTGGGCCGTAGATCGTGGCGTCGAATGGTGACAAGGCTCGGTCCTCGACCAGTGTGCGGAAGCGTTGCGCGCTGTGCGTCTGCGAATTCTACATGCACCAGCCCGACGCACCAGCGAGGGGGAGTTGACGGTGATCTCAGCGTGATATGCCATCTGTACGCGACGTCCTCTCCCCCTCGCTGGCGCGTCGGATTGGTGTTTATGCACGATTGATTGACTTTCACTCGCCGCCGGGATAGGCTACCGAATGACTTAGGGAAGCGGCACACTTTTCTCATCTGCAAACTGCGTTTTCGCGTCGAGCGACGCCCACCGCGGCGTTCGACGAGTCGATAGGCGGTCTCTTTCGC
>JAWXBP010000227.1 GCA_034440135.1 Planctomycetia bacterium | reverse complement strand
ACCTCGCCATCGCCTACCAACGCGCCGGCCGAGGGAAAACGCCCGTCGTCGGCGCGGACTTTTGCCATCCGATGCTCGTCATCGGCCGCCAAAAAGGCGCCAAGCTGTCCGGGCTGCGGCCCGCGTTCGTCGAAGCCGACGCGCAAAAGCTTCCCTTTCCGGACGATCATTTCCAAATCGTCTCCGTGGCTTTCGGACTGCGAAACGTCGCCGACACCGACCGGGGGCTGCGCGAAATGACGCGCGTTTGCCGGCCGGGCGGGAAAGTCGCCGTATTGGAATTCTCGATGCCCACATTCCCGCCCGCCCGCGCGGTCTACGGGTGGTACTTCCGCAACGTGTTGCCGCGGATCGGCCAGTTGCTGGCCAGAAATCAGCGCGACGCCTACAACTATCTGCCGGCCAGCGTCGGCGAATTTCCCATGGGCGAAGCCCTGGCCGAGCGGATGCGCGCGGCCGGCTTGCGCGAAGTGCGTTTCCATCCGTTCACCTTTGGCGTGGCCACTCTCTACATCGGCGAAAAATGAACGCACCGAGCCTGCCGATTGTGTTGGCCATCACGGGCGCCAGCGGCGCGCCCTATGCCTTGCGCCTGTTGGAAGTACTGCTCCGCGCTGGCCGCGAAGTTCGGCTGTCGATTAGTCCCGCAGGTCAGGAAGTCTTGAGAACAGAAACGGGCCGCACCGTCGACTTAAAGAACTTCCGTCTCGCGGACTTGCTGTCCGACATCGAAGCGCTGTCCGGCAAGTTGCACTACGACCATTTCCAAAACCTCTACGCCCCCATCGCCAGCGGTTCCTCGCTCACCTCTGGCATGGTCATCTGCCCCTGCTCCGGCGGGACCATGAGCGCGATCGCGCACGGAACCTCGCAAAATCTGATCCACCGCGCCGCCGACGTCCATTTGAAAGAGCGCCGCAAGCTCATCCTCGTCCCCCGCGAAACGCCCCTCTCAATCGTCCAACTCAACAACTACAAACTCTGCGCCGAAGCCGGCGCAATCGTCCTCCCAGCTATGCCCGGCTTCTACCACGGCGCGAAGAGCATCGCGGACCTGGTCGACTTCGTAGTCGCACGCATCTGCGATCAACTGGAAGTGCCGCATCAACTCATGAAGCGCTGGGGGGAATCTTAGTTTGAAGTTTTCAGTGTTCCGTTTTCAGTATTTGGTAGCGAGCTCCTCACTGAAAACTGAAAACTGAACACTTCAAACTCAACACCATGCTAACCCGCCTCCGCCATATCCTCGAAATGATCCGCTTCAGCCATACGCTGTTTGCGCTGCCGTTTGCGCTACTGGCGGGAGTAATGGCCTGGGCGCTGAATTCGCAAAGCGTGCCGCCGGTCGCCTGGCGTTGGCAAGAACTCGCGGGCATCATTTGCTGCATGGTCTTCGCGCGCAGCGCCGCCATGTCATTCAATCGCCTGGCCGATTGGCGGCTCGACGCGCGCAATCCGCGGACGGAGCGCCGGCATATACCTTCAGGCCTGCTGACTTGGAACTCCGTGGCATTGTTTTTCGCCGTCTGCGCGATCGGGTTCGTCGCCAGCACGTTGTGGTTTTTACCGAATCGACTTCCGCTTTACTTGTCGTTGCCCGTGCTCGCGTGGATCTGCGGCTATAGCTTCGCCAAACGCTTCACCTCGTTCGCCCACTTCTGGCTCGGGGCGGCGCTGATGCTCGCGCCTATCTCGGCCTGGATCGCCGTCCGCGGGCACTTCGTGCAAACAGACATCACCGACTTGCTGCCATCGCTTGTGCTCGGAGGCGCGGTCCTGCACTGGGTCGCCGGCTTCGACATCATCTACGCCTGCCAGGATTTTGCAGTCGATCGACGGGAAGGGCTCCACAGCGTTCCGGCGGCGCTGGGCGTTCCGCGCGCGCTCAGGCTCGCGGCCGCTTGCCATGCGGCGATGATTGGGCTGTTGCTCTATTTGCCGTTCACATACCCACTGCTCGGCGGCATCTACTGGACCGGCATCGCCGCCGTCGCGCTGCTGCTGATCTACGAGCATTGGCTCGTCCGCCCAGACGATCTGACTCGCGTGAACGCGGCCTTTTTCCACGTGAACGCAATCATCAGCGCCGGGCTTCTGCTACTGGGCGCGGTCGATTTATGGTGGTAGCTGCCGTGTTGGCCGTCACGCGCACAGGGTATAATTGGTTGAGTGCCCATTAACTTGCTGGAGGGGACAGACATGATCCGCTCAAACTCCGCCACGACCGGTTCCATTACCGTCGACGAATTCTTCGAGCAGGTCGAGGACGGCCAAAAGGCGGATTTAATTGATGGAGTAATTTGGATGGCATCACCGGATTCTTTAGATGCGGACGACGTCCAAGGATTTATCAGGAGCTTGGTTCATACCTATATCGCCGCGAAAGGCATTGGCGGACGCGTCTGCGGCAGTCGAGTCGCCTTCGTCCTGAATGAGTCGAACGCTCCTGAGCCGGATTTGGCGTATCTGACGCCGGAGCGATACGCGGCGCAACATGGCAAACGCGTGAAGGGCCCCCCGGACATCGCGGTCGAGGTTACCTGCGAAGATAGTCGATCCCGGGACTACGAAGCGAAGTTTCGACTGTACGAACAGTTCGGCGTCCAGGAATACTGGATTGTCGATCTAGAGAATTCGCGGGCGGAGTTTTTTGTACTCAAACATGGGAGGTTTGAGCCGTTGCCGTTGGAGGATGGCCGTATCTATCGATCGACGGTCATCCCAGGATTCTGGCTCGACGCCCGCTGGCTGACGGAGAGTCCTCTCCCAAACGTGTATGCATGTCAGAAACTTATTCTTGGCCAGTAGAGGTTTATTGCCATGATCCGTCCGGCGCACAAAACAACCGGCCCGCATTCGGTCGAAGATTTCTTCGCCCTCGTGAAGGACGGCGAAAAGGCTGACCTTATTAATGGAGTTATTTACATGGCCTCACCGGATTCGCCGCGCGCGAATGACATCGGCTTCTTTGTCGGTTCGCTCCTGCGATACTTCGTCGCGGAACGAAGCTTGGGGGGCCGCTGCTACATCAGCCGCGTTGCCTTCGAGCTGGACGATTCCCACGCGCCAGAACCGGATGTCGCCTACGTGCGTGGCGAGCGCATGCACCTCGTGGCGAGTGGTCGTGTCAAAGGCGCCCCCGATATCGCTGTCGAAATCGTTTCGCACGACAGCGTCAACCGCGACTACGAGTTGAAGCGCGACATGTATGAGGCCGCCGGTGTGCCCGAGTATTGGATTATCGACCCGATCGACAATTCGGCCGAGTTCCTCGTCCTCCGCGACGGCCGCTACAAGACGGCGACCCTCGAAGATGGCGCCCGTTTTCGCTCGACCGTCCTACCCGGGTTTTGGCTCGACACGCGCTGGCTATTCGCCACGCCGCTGCCCAAAGAACCGGACTGCCTCCAACAAATCCTGGCGGGTTAACGATGCGGCCGCATTTCGGTAAGATGTTGTGGCGCTGGCGACCGCGGTTTGGGCTGCGGGCGCTGCTCCTATCGATTTCCGTCATTTGTTTATTCTTGGGAACCGAAGGTCAGCGGTGGCAGCGAGAAGTACGGGCACTTCGAGAGCTCGAATCGCGGGGAGCCTATGTTGCGTATACACGATGGTTCGGCACTAAGCGACGAATGGACGACCTGGGTTCATTGCGGGTTTTTGAGTCCGTAACGTCGGTGTCTATTCAACACGCGGCGGCAGACTGCGGTGAAACGCTTGCCGAATTCGCAGCTCTGGAGGAAGTGTCGTTCGATGTGGATTCGCTCAACGATGAGGACTTTCGCGTATTGTATGCCACGCAGGTGAGACTTCCTAAAGTATTTGTTATCGCGCAAGGACAACCTCAACGTATGAACAAAGCGAATTTAGAGGAACTGCAAGGACTCCAAGCACATTTAAGATTGACGGACCCGAGACGCCCGAGACGCAAATGACTGGCAATTCAATTTACTTCCACTCCATCCGCGATAAAGTCCTCGCCAACGAACGGCTCACGTTCGACGACGGACTCCACCTCTACAGCCCCGAGGTTCATCTCAATGACCTCGGCGCCCTCGCCAATGTCGTGCGCGAACGGAAGAATGGGAATCACGCGTATTACAACATCAATTCGCATCTGAATCCCACGAACGTCTGCGTGTATCGGTGCGTGTTTTGCGCCTTCCGGTCCGATCTGCGCGACCCCAAGGGCTATCTCATGTCCGACGAGCAGATCCTCGCTCGCGGGCAGGAGGCGGTCGACAACGGTTGCACTGAGATGCACATCGTGGGCGGCTTGCATCACCAGATGAAGTACGACTGGTACGTGAACGTCATCCGCCTGCTGCACGACGCTTACCCGTCGCTGCACCTGAAAGGCTGGACGGCGGTCGAGATCAACTGGTTTCAGCATCTCACCAAGAAAAGCGTCCGCGACATCCTCACCGATCTGATCGACGCCGGACTCGGCAGCATGCCCGGCGGCGGGGCGGAGATTTTCCATCCCGAGGTCCGCGACCAGATCTGTGAGCACAAGGCCGACTCGCGCAACTGGGTCGATATCCACCGCACCGCCCACGAAATGGGCCTCCGCACCAACGCCACGATGCTCTACGGCCACATCGAAAAGCCGTACCATCGCGTCGACCACTTGATCTGCCTCCGCGAATTGCAGGACGAAACCGGCGGCTTCCAAACCTTCATCCCGCTGGCCTTCCATCCGGACAACACCGGGCTGAGCCACATCCAGAAGCCGTCGGCGTTGACCGATCTCCGCACCATGGCCGTGGCGCGGTTGATGCTCGATAACTTCGACCACATGAAGGCCTACTGGATCATGCTCGGCGTCGGCACCGCCCAGGCGGCCCTCTCCTACGGCGCCGACGATCTCGACGGCACGGTCCGTCACGAACTTATCTATCACGATGCCGGCGCGGAAACCCCCGAGATCCTCACGGTCGACCACATCCGCCGCCTAATCACCGAAGCCGGCCGCGAACCGGTTGAACGCGACACGCTCTACCACCGCGTAGAACGGGACGGGAACCGCTGGCAAACGGCGGAAGCCATCGCGGTGGGTTAACGGTGCAGGACCAATCCGATTTTCACCGCAGAGGCGCGGAGACGCAGAGATGGACATTGATCTAGAGGCAGTAGAACACGATTTGCGTCGACAATTTGAGTTTAGACTGCCTGCGATGGTTGCAAGACAGGCAAATCTGCAAACGCAGCCTTTCATTCCCGACGCATTTTTTGCGCAGGCTTCGGCAGAGTGCCAGAGACTATTCGTCGAAGGTCATGACTATGCATGCATTTTGCTGACACAAGCCGTTGCCGAGGGCATTGCTCGATTCCTTGCGGAAAAAAACAACGTCAAGGTATTCGCAAATGACCATCGGGCGCAGATCAACTTGCTGCAGCATGCACCAGGCCCTCCAGCAATCACGCCCGCGGCGTTTTCGGCATTTCGTAAAATTAGAGGAAAGCCATGCGAGGACCGAAATGACTTTCACCACATGAACTCGAACGTCGAACAGAGTTGCGCAAAACTTGAACAGCGTGCAAAACAGTGCATCGAAAGCCTTTATTTGATTGAAGCAGAGGTTTTCGCGTTCGAATACGGGAACGGCGGCACTCTCGTACTGGCCAACCCACACTATTGGCCATCTGCTGGCGCGAATGAAGTCATGGTATACGTCCAAGGATGAGAAAGTCGCTCTAAGCTGCATGTCGACCGCCGCCCCCACCGCCACCGATGTCATCACCATCCGCGGCGCGCGCGTCCACAATCTTAAAAACATCGATCTCGATATCCCGCGCGACAAGTTCATCGTCCTCACCGGGCCGAGCGGTTCGGGCAAAAGTTCCTTGGCGTTCGATACGCTCTTTGCCGAGGGGCAACGGCAGTACATCGAGAGTCTGTCGAGCTATGCCCGGCAGTTCATTCATCAGTTGGAACGGCCCGACGTCGATCTGATCGAAGGCCTGCCGCCAACGATTTCCATCGACCAACGGGCTGGCAGCGCGAATCCGCGCAGCACCGTTGCCACGGTGACGGAGATTTACGATTACCTGCGTCTCCTCTACGCCCGGGCGGGCGAGCCGGAGTGTTTTCAATGCGGCGCGCCGATCCGCCAGCAGGCGCCAGAGGAAATCGTCGATCAGATCATGGCTTTGCCCGAGGGGACCAAGGGGATGATCCTGGCCCCGCTCATCCGCGGCCGGAAGGGGCAGCACGCCGAGGTCTTCGCGGCCGCGAAGAAGTCCGGCTTTGTCAGGGCGCGGATCGACGGCGCGATCCACGATCTCGACGCGCTACCGGAGCTCGCGCCCAAGAAAGACCACACGATCGAGGCCGTGGTCGATCGCATTATCGTCCGGCCGACGGTCCAAGCGCGGATCGCCGAATCCGTGCAACTGGCGATCAAGCATGGCGAAAATCTGGTCGTGCTGCTTCGCGAAGACAAATCCGCGCCCGGGGGCTGGCACGAATCGCTGTTCAGCACCACGTTTTCCTGCCCCAACTGCAAAATCAGCTACGAGGAGTTGGAACCGCGCACGTTCAGCTTCAATAGCCCTTATGGCGCTTGCCCGACGTGCGACGGCCTCGGCGCACGAAGGGATTTCGATCCGGATTTGGTGATTCCTGATAAATCGTTGGCCCTCAGCCACGGCGCGGTGGCGCCGTGGCGCGGAGCGGCGAGCAAGCTCCAAGAACGCCGCCGCGCGGAACTCGCCGCCACGGATTCTGCCTGGGAGACGCCGCTCGCCGAATGGAAACCGGCGACGATGGAAAAACTCTGGACGAGTTTGCAGGCCATCCTGAGCGAGGAACTGGAAAAATCAACGAACGAAAAACTGGTCGCGCGACTCGAAGCCTGCCGTGCGGAGCTTCCGTGCCCTGATTGCGGCGGTGCACGGCTCCGGCGCGAAGCTCGCAGCGTGAAGGTCGCCGGACTGGCGATCTACGAAACTACGCGACTGTCCGTCGGCGCGGCCGCAACCCACTTTGCTGGGCTGACATTCCGAGGCGCGCGAGCGCCGATTGCCAAGCCGCTCGTCCAGGAAATCCTGGGCCGGCTGCGGTTCCTGCTCAAAGTCGGCCTCGATTACCTCACGTTGGATCGCGCCGCCGACACGCTCTCCGGCGGCGAGTTGCAGCGAATTCGACTCGCGACCGGTGTCGGTTCCGGCCTGGTCGGCGTTTGCTACATCCTGGATGAACCGACCGTTGGCTTGCATCCGCGCGACACCCACCGGCTCATCGAAGCATTGCAGGACTTGCAGGCCCTCGGCAACACGCTACTAGTTGTTGAACACGATGAAGCCGTGATGCGGGCCGCGGAGCAGCTCATCGAAATCGGCCCCGGCGCGGGCATTCACGGCGGCGAGCTCGTCGCCCAGGGAACCGTCGCGGACGTGATGGCCGAACCCGACTCCTCGACCGGGCAGTTTCTCAGCGGCGGCTTGCGGATTGAAACGCCAACCTCGCGCCGCGTGGTTTCGCCGAAGCGCGTCCTGGAGTTGGAAGGCGCGACCGGCAACAACCTGAAGGACCTCACGGTCCGTTTCCCGCTCGGCGCCCTGGTCTGCGTGACCGGCGTCAGCGGGTCCGGCAAAAGCACTCTGGTCAGCGAGACGCTGGCCCGGGCGGTCCAGCGAAAACTGACCGGCGAAGGCCCCAAGCCGGCCGAACATCGCGCCCTGCGCGGGCTGAACCAGATCGACAAGTTCGTCGAAATCGACCAGCGGCCGATTGGGCGGACGCCGCGAAGTAATCCGGCCACTTACACTGGGCTGTTCGACGATATTCGCAAGGTGTTCGCCCAAACCAAGGAAGCTCGCCTCCGTGGGTTCAAAAGCAGCCGGTTCAGTTTTAATGTTGCCGGCGGCCGGTGCGACGAGTGCCAGGGGCAGGGCCTGCGAAAAATCGACATGCGGTTCCTCCCCGACCTGTTCGTCGAGTGCCCCGTCTGCCAGGGGCGGCGATTTAACGAACAAACTCTTGCCATCAGATACCGCGACCGCTCCATCGCCGACGTGCTCGACCTGTCGATCGACGAAGCGGCGGGTTTCTTCGAGAGCTTTCCGCTGATTGCCCGGATGCTCGCCAGCCTCCAGCAAGTGGGGGTCGGCTACCTGCGGCTGGGCCAGGCGTCGACGACCCTGTCGGGGGGCGAGGCCCAGCGGATCAAGCTGGCCACGGAGTTGGGCCGCCCCAGCACGGGTCACACGCTGTATATCCTGGACGAACCAACCACGGGCCTGCATTTCGAGGACGTCCGCCGGCTCCTGGGCGTGCTCGGGCAACTCGTGGACCAAGAGAATAGCGTGATCGTCATCGAGCACCACCTCGACGTGATCAAATCGGCCGACTGGATCATCGATCTTGGCCCGGAGGGAGGCGCAGGCGGCGGCCTCCTGTTGGCCGACGGGTCGCCGGAACAACTCGCCGCCCTGTCCGGGAACGAGACGGGCCGCTTCTTGGGCGCCGCGATGCCGTTGTAGGCCAACCCTGCAAGGGGCGGCGCTGGCGGCGCATGATTAAAAGCGTCGCGATTGGCACGCTACTTTCGGGGTACGCGTATTGGGCTTCGCTTCCCTGCGTGACCGGCGAAACAACGCGCAAGCCGATATGAATGCTTGACTTTCGTTATGATTCCGTTCAAGCTAAATGCTGCCAAATCGACGGGGAACCCGGTGCAAATCGGGTTGCTCTCGCTTGGTTATTGGACGGGAAGAACGAAATTCTCACACAAAGTTAACAGGCATTGCGCGGTTGAGGCTGCGCTGGAGTCGTGTCCGGCCAAGAACGAACGAGAGTTCGACCAAATCTTTGGGACACGCGATTTCGTCTTTGACGTGCTGCGATACTTCCTTCCGTCACGATCCAGGTGATTGCGCGAAGGCAAGCGGGCAGGCCGTGCCGGATCGGTCTCCGGCTCAACCCCGGCTAGCGAATCGTACGGAAGAGCAAGGGGCGCGATGTTCAAGCATCATCTCCAAGCGAATCGCTTCGAGTTGAAATACGTCATTAGCGATACCTGCGCCATCGGCGTGCGGAATTTTCTGCGCAGTTACCTCGTGTCGGACGAATTCAATCCGCCCGAAGGTGGCGGTTACCAGGTCAACAGCGTGTACCTGGACAGTCCCGATCTGGAGCTCTGTAACGCCACCGTGGAAGGCCACAAGAACCGGTATAAGCTCCGCATTCGCTTTTACGACGACGCTCCGACGAGCCCCGTCTTTTTCGAAATCAAACGTCGCTGCAACGATGCGATTCTCAAGGAGCGGGCGCGAGTGAAGCGCGAGTCGTGCGCCCGATTGCTGGCCGGCCACTGGCCGACTCATGCGGACTTGGTGAAGTTCTCGCCGAAGTCGTTTGACTCGCTGCGGACTTTCTGCGATTTGCGCAACCGGCTGCAAGCGCGCGGTCAGGCGATTGTTACTTACGAACGCGAAGCCTACGTCACGCAGGACTCCGATTCCGTCCGGGTGACCTTCGATCGCCAAATTCGGACAGTGCCGTTCTGCGGCGAATTTCGCGCCTCGAATCGCAGCGATTGGGCGTATCCCCCGATCGCCGGCACGGTGCTGGAGTTGAAATTCACCGAGCGATTCCCAGTTTGGATGAGAAACATGGTGCGGGTGTTCAACCTGCAGCGCGGCTCCATGCCGAAGTACGTGGAATGCGTGCAAGTGCTCGGCTCGGAGGCCCCTCGTGATCGTCATTTGACGCGGGGAGGCGCCCCGTGAACGGCTGGCAAGGCGTCAGGCCTTGGATGGAAATGCTGTTCTTCAGCGATCCCGGTTCGCACGGCCAGGGGCCCGAGTCGGCGATCTTGATGCTGGCGCTCGCGTTTGCGATCGGCCACGTCATCGGCTGGGTTTACATGCTCACGCATCGCGGATTGTCGTACTCGCAATCGTTTACGGCGTCGCTGGTCGTGATCCCAGTCATCGTGGCGCTGATCATGGCGCTGATGACCGGCGAAATCGTCATTGCCTTCGGCCTGCTGGCGGTCTTCGCCGTGGTCCGCTTTCGCAACGTCCTGAAAGACACCCGCGACACGACGTTCATGCTCTGGACGCTTGTCGAAGGCATGTCGGTGGGCACGCAGCGCTTCGGGCTGGCGTTGACCGGTTGCCTGGCCGTGAGCTTTGTCTTCTTGTACTTGCGAATGACCTCGTTCGGCGGGCGGCATCGTTACGACGTCATTCTTTCGTTGCACGTGTCCGCGGAAAATCAGATCGCGGCGGCTCTGACGCAGACCTTGAAGCGGCATTGTGCACGCACACAGCTCGCCAGCCAGCGCCATCTGGCCAGCGACCTGTTGGATCTTTCCTATCGCGTGCTGATGCGCGATCCGGCGCGTAGCCAGGAGCTGCTCGCCGATTTGGAAGCGACGGAGGGCATCGCCCACGTCTCCTTGTATCATCGCGAAGATGAATCGGAGATGTAATGCATGCCCAATAAATCCCGCATCCGCACGCCGATCACGCAATGGTGGCAACGCCTGCGCTACCAGTACGTGCCTTTCGTCACGTTTCTAGGCAGCGTCGTCTTGGTGCTCTACCTTTGGCAGCGGCAGATCGGCCAACCGAACGCCGTGGGCGAAGTGAGCGCTGTACGCGTCGACGCCACGAGCCCCGCCGAAGGCCGGCTGATCGCGATTCCGGGCGACCCGTTACGCTTGGCCGAGGAGGTCCAGCGAGGACAGGTGCTGGCGCTCATCGACGATGGCCCGCTCTTAGCGGAGCTAGCCGCGTTGCGCGTGGAACTGCTGGAACTCGAAAGCGACATTCCGGCCACGATCGAAGCGGAACGACTGGCGGAGGCCGACCGGCAGGCGGAACGAGCGACCGACGCCCAACGCGAAGCTGGCGATTCACGCCAGGAAAAACTCGATCTGGCCTCGGAGCGTCGTCGCTTGGAAGAGCGCGCTGAGCGCTTGCAGCTGGAAGAAATCCAGCGCCGCGCCGAGGCTCTCGTCTATCGCGTGACGTTCGAGGTGCAGAGCGCCAAGGCCAAGCGACTCGAGGAACTGTCCGGAAAAAATCTCCTGGACCTGCGCGGCTCCGTCGAAGCGTTTGACGCGCAAGCGGCTCGCGACGAAGCGGAAAAGGGACTCGACGGCGTCGCGCAATCGCTCGCAGCCATCGCCAGCTTGCGCGAAGGCCTGGCAAATACGGCCGCGGAACTGGAACGCTACGCAGGCGCGATTCAAGACCACGGGAAAACCCTCGAAACAATTCAAGAACGCGATCGTCTCCTCGCACGCATCGAGCAACTGCGTCACGAGGAAGAGCTGATGCGGTCGCAAATGCGAGCCTTTCGCATGGACGCGGCGCTGCAGCGAGTGCAATCGGATTACTCCAGCAAACTGGGGCTGCCGCCCAAGACGACTTTTGCGCCCCAGATCCTGAATGTTGCTCCGGAACGCGCCGCCGTCATCGCGGACGGCCGGCAGGCGGAGAGCGCGATCGAAGCGATTCGAACGGATCGCAAGCAACTCGCGGAACAACTCGCGGTGCTCGGCCCCGTCGGGGGTGCGCATGTCGACCAGTTGCTGGCGCCGATTCACGCCACGATCGAAGCCAAATGCCGCCAAATCGAGCTCATGTGCGCTCAATATGAAGCGCTCGAAGTTCGCGCGCCGGTTTCGGGCACGATCTCCTACATTTGGGCGCGGCCCGGTCAGACCGTCGCCGCCGGCGCGCTGATCGCCACCATCGCCTCCCCCTCCAGCGACTACATCGTCAGCTATATCCGGCAGGAAAATCTACTCCAGCCGGAGCCGGGGATGATGGTCGACATCCGGCCGCGTCGTAAGCCCGTGCAGTCCTACCCAGCCAGCGTGGCCCGCGTCGGTCCGCAAATCGAGCTGATTCCGGAGCATCAGCGTACAATTCGGGATGTGAACCTGCTGGAATACGGGGTGCCGGTCTGGATCAACGTGCCGGCCGAAGGCAAGTTGAAACCCGGCGAGTTGGTCGACCTGCGCTTTCACGCGCGCCCGACGAACTAGCCTGCCGCTTTGAAGTCGCCCACCTGAGAGAGAGGCTGTCCGTGCGCCATCGAACTTGCCGTCCGACGCTGCGCGTCGAGCGATTGGAAGTCCGCCAACTGCTCGCCGCCGTCGATTCGTTGCGGTTCTCGGAGATCATGTACCATCCCGCGGAACCCTCCGGCGGACCGTTCGCTAA
Source organism: Planctomycetia bacterium (assembly GCA_034440135.1). Classification (NCBI taxonomy): domain Bacteria; kingdom Pseudomonadati; phylum Planctomycetota; class Planctomycetia; species Planctomycetia bacterium. Next base: position 3,221 of record JAWXBP010000227.1, on the reverse strand, counting down.
GGACGATTTCGAATTCATCGAACTGGTAAATACTGCGGCGGAACCGATCCAGCTCGCGGGCGTCGAGTTGGCGGTCGGGGCGACTTTCAATTTCGCGACGTCGCCGGTGCAAACGCTGGCCGGCGGAGAACGCGTGTTGATCGTCAAAAATGTCGCGGCGTTCGAATCGCGGTACGGCGCCGGGTTGCCGATCGCTGGCGTCTTTGGCGGCGCGCTCGCGAACGGGGACGACCAACTCGACCTGCTTGACTTCGATACGCCGGTGCAGAGCGTCACTTACAAAGACGCCTGGCGCCCGGTCACGGACGGCGATGGCTTTTCCCTGACCGTGGTCGATCCGGCCGCCGCCCCGGCGATGTGGAACAACGCCGCGAATTATCGCGGCAGCCTGCGCGGCGGCGGCAGCCCAGGAACAAGCGAAGCGCCGTTGCACGCCGGCGACATCGTCATCAACGAACTGCTTGCCCACACGGACGTCGATCCGGGCGACTGGATCGAGTTGCACAACGTCACCGATCAGGCCATCAACATCAGCGACTGGTTTCTCAGCGACAAAGGCTCGGAACTCAATCGCTACCGCATCGCCGACGACGCATTCATCCCCGCTGGCGGCTACTTCACTTTCACCCAGCAGGACGATTTCGACGACAACGACGATCCCGGCGCACTCGTGCCATTCGGACTGAGCGAACACGGCGAAGCGGTGTTTCTCTCGTCCTGGGATTCCAATGGGCTCACTGCGTCCTACGCCGAAAGCCAACCCTTTCGCGCCAGCGATCGCGAGGTCAGCTTCGGTCGGTACCGCAACAGCACCGGCGAAGTGATGTTCGTCGAGCAATCCGCCTCGACGTTCAACGCCGAAAACGCCGCGCCGCTCGTCGGTCCGGTCGTCATCAGCGAGCTCATGTACAACCAGGCCGGCGCCGGCAGCGAACATGAATTCATCGAACTTTACAACACGAGCGCGACGCCGATCGTTTTGTTCGATCCGCTGCACCCGGAAAACACCTGGAAGTTCACCAACGGGATCGATTTCATCTTTCCCACCGGCGTGACGATTCCAGCTCATGGATATCTGGTCATCGCCAGCATCGATCCAGCGGCGTTTCGCGCGGCGAACAATGTACCTGCCGAAGTGCAAGTGTTCGGACTGTGGCTCGGCGGGCTCGACAAAAACGGCGAATCGCTCTCACTGTCGCGCCCGGGCGATCCGGAGTTGGTCGACGGCTTCGTGCCTTACTACCGCGCCGATCACGTCAACTATGACGACGCGGCGCCCTGGCCCAGCGCGGCGGATGGCGACGGCCCCAGTCTGGATCGTCAGGCAATGAACTTGTTCGGCAACGATCCGGCGAGTTGGCAGGCCAGCGCCGAAATCGGCGGCACGCCTGGCCGGCCCGCCGGTGCGATCGCTTTGGAGGGCGACACCAACGGCGACGGGCAAGTCAATGTGATTGACCTGAACAACGTCCGCAACAATTTCGGCGCGGACGGCCCCGGCGTCGTCGGCGACACCGATGGCAATAATCGCGTCGACGTCAGCGATCTCAACGCCGTGCGCAACAACTTCGGCGCCAGCTTGCCAAATCCTTCGCCCCTCGCCGCAGCGCCACAGGTAGTGCAGACGTCGGCGGCATCGCGTGTTCGTAGCGTCAGTGCACGGCAGGCATTAACTTCGCAACATGACGCCGCCCTCGGCGAATTACTGTTGGAATGGAATGCCCAGCTCGACCGCGCAGCCAAGCGCATTCGCGAACCGCGTCTACGATCATAGTGGATTCCGCCTGGCAGATATCGCGTCAAAGCGACAGCGACGGCCAGCTTGCGCGAATCGCAAAAAATAGGCCTCCGCAGGCGGGGCAGGAACCTGCGGAGGCCGTCATGAACGGAGCAAGCTCACGTCCATAGACTTCAAACTATCAAAACGTGCAGGTAATGCAAGCATTTTTGCAGTTGTCCAGTGAGAAATTCTTCCGTCCTCCGCGACTGACGGGCCGTCCACCCGCCAAAAGCAGGGTAAAACATTGTCGGGGCCGTCCCTGAAACCTATACTGCTTCGGGTCAACGAAATGAATGTACATACTTCGATGCTTCCGTCCTTCTTTCGGAACCTCTTTATGACGGGACGACGCGCCTGGCTGGGGCGAAGCTTCCTCTTGTTCGCCATCCTGCTCGTGGTGTTCGACGCCGCGACGCAGAGTGCTCCGCCTGCGGCGGAAGCCAAAGCAAAGCCGAAGCAAGCCGCCGCGAAAGGACCGGAGTTTCTCCGTCTTACGCGGGACTCGAAAGACGTGCTGACCGCGATGCAAACGGCCATCGTCAGTTACGTGCCGGCCGATGAATCCGGCCAAGGTTTGAAGGTCGATCTCGTGGCCGCCGTGCATGTCGGCGAGCGCAGCTATTACGATCAGCTCAATCGCGAGTTCGAAGGCTACGACGCCCTGCTGTACGAGCTCGTGGCGCCCGAGGACAACAACGTCCCGCAAGCCGGGCAAGGCACCAGCAACGCGCATCCGATCGGCCTGTTGCAAAATGGGCTGAAGGACATCCTGGAGTTGGAACATCAACTCGCCCTGGTGAAGTACGACCAGCCGAACTTCGTTCACGCCGATATGTCGCCGGAAGAATTCGCCAAGTCGATGGCCAGCCGCGATGAAAGCCTGACGAAGCTCTTCTTTCGCCTGATGGGCCAGGGCATCGCGCAACAAAGCAAGCAACAAGCCAAATCAGGCACGAGCGCCGAAGCCGAAATGATGGCCGCCATGTTTTCCCCGCAGCGCGCAGTGAAGATGAAGCGCATCCTCGCGGAACAATTCGGCGACCTGGAAAGCGCCATGGCCGGCCTGGACGGTCCCGACGGTTCGACGATCATCACGGAGCGCAACAAAGTGGCGCTCGACGTGCTCAAGGAACAAATCGCCGCCGGCAAGAAAAAGATCGGCGTCTTCTACGGCGCCGGCCACCTGAAGGACATGGACGAACGCCTGCGAACGGATTTTCACCTGAAGCGCGGCGAAACGCGCTGGCTGACCGCCTGGGACTTGCGCAGCGAGAAGCAGAAAAAGGCGGAGGAGAAACGCGGCAAAACAGCAGAGTAAGGGTAACCGTTCCCGAATCGGCATGGTTGTTGGGGTTGGTAGGTTGAGGGGGTGGGCTTGAACTTGGGCTTCCCTCGGTGACGGCTATGTCTCGAACTTCGGCGGCGGATCGTGTGTCATTTT
>JAWXBP010000226.1 GCA_034440135.1 Planctomycetia bacterium | reverse complement strand
TCCGAAGCTTCCCCAACTTCCGCACCAGAATCCTCTTCTACTGCGGAAAACTCGAACTCCTGCCGAACGACGTTACCCATTAAAATTCCGGAAGAACCAATTTTAGCTGGCTCGGAGGACGTTGAATCGCTGGAGATCATGTCCGAGCGTGCCGTTGCACTTCTGGAGTCGCGCCCCATCACCGGAATCGCCTTCCGACTCGCGGGCGATGAATGGCTGCCTTGGCTTCCGTCCGAGGATCATCGCCTGTATAAGGCGTTTCACAAACTACAAGTCAATGCTTTCGGACAAGACTATGCGGAGCAGAAGGTGCTCTTGGAACGCTTGCATGAAGCCGCCAACGAGGATGTCTACGTTGCCTCCTTTGATGCGATCCACCGAGACGACGATAGACTCTCTTACACTTTGTGGATTCAAGGGATCACGTGTTCATTGCCGAGAGCGCAGTTTATCGTGTTCGCGTACGAAGATCAGACCTATAGTGGCTTGATTCCCTGGGAACACGTCGTTGCTGCCATCGGAGATCTGATGCAAGACGAAGATGTATACCCAGTGCGTTTTCGCGTCACCGAGTTCCCGTCCGAACAGCAACGCGCAGAGCTCTTGAAAAATGCATTAGCATTCTAGTCCCGTACGCCTGCCGCCGCCGCCGAAGTCGAAAGCGCCAACCGCTTTATCGCGATTCAACATCCAAATCGCTCCCAACATGTGCCTGACGTGGTGGCAACGTCGTTCCCGTCAGGCACGTCTTTTGCCGCGTTTTGGGATGTGTCGGCGGTTGACCTACGGGCTTTGAGACAATCGCTGACTTCGCTGCTAAACTTAGAAGGCGTGGCGTGTTGCGTTTACGGTCTCACTCGACGGGTTGGGCGGAATGGCTGGGGAACGAACGGAACTGCTGAAGCATTCGCTGACCGAGCGGATTCTGGTCCTCGACGGGGCCATGGGGACGATGGTGCATCGCCTCCACCTCACGGAGGAGGACGCTCGCGGGAAGCGGTTCGCCAATCATACGAAGGACGTGAAAAACTTCGTCGACGTGCTGTGCCTGACGCAGCCGGACGCGATTCGGGAGATTCATCGCGAATACTTCGCGGCCGGCGCGGACATCGTCGAGACGAACACCTTCGGCTCGTCCCGCGCCGGGGTCGACGAGTTCCTGATGACCGAGCACGTGCGCGAACTGAATATCGCCGCGGCGCGGCTGGCTCGGGAAGCGGCCGACGAGTTCACGAAATTGACGCCGCACCAACCTCGGTTCGTAGCGGGTTCGATTGGGCCCACCAATCGGCAGTTGTCGTTCGCCGGCAAGGTCGTCGACCCGGGGCATCGCAACGCCACGTACGACGAGATGGTCGATTCGTACTACGAGCAAGTGGCGGCGCTCGTGGAAGGGGGCGTCGATCTGCTGTTGCCAGAGACCGCCTTCGATTCGCTGGTCTTCAAAGCGTGCCTGTTCGCCATCGAAAAGTATTTCGACGACCATGGCATACGCATCCCGGTGCTGGCGTCGTTCACGATCTTCCCCGGCGGCCGGACGCTCTCGATGCAGACGGTCGAGGCCTGTTGGAACTCGATCTCGCATATTCCGCTGTTGGGCGTGGGACTGAATTGCAGCTTGGGGCCCGACATGATGCGGGCGCATGTCGAAGAGTTGTCCAAGATCGCGCCCGTGCTGGTGAGTTGCCATCCGAACGCTGGCTTGCCGAATGAATTCGGCGGGTTCGATGAATCACCTGAGAAGATGGCCCAGACGCTCGGTGAGTTTGCCGCCAACGGCTGGCTGAACATCGTCGGCGGCTGTTGCGGGACGACGCCCGCGCACATCGCGGCGATCGGCGATGCCGTGCGCCAGCACAAGCCGCGGCAGGTTCCGACGATTGAACCACTCACGCGATTGAGCGGCACCGAGGCGCTGACGATCCGGCCCGAATCGAACTTCATCATGATCGGCGAGCGGACGAACATCACCGGCTCGAAGGCGTTCATGCGGTTGATCAAGGGGAATCAGTACGAACAAGCGGTCGCCGTGGCGCGGAGCCAGGTGGAAAATGGCGCGAACGTGCTCGACGTGAATATGGACGAAGCGTTGATCGACGGCGTGGCCGCGATGACGCGGTTCATGAACCTCATTGCCGCGGAGCCGGAAGTCACGCGCGTGCCGGTGATGGTGGATAGTTCGAAGTGGGAAGTGATTGAGGCCGGCTTGAAATGCAGCCAGGGCAAGGGGATCGCCAACTCGATCAGCTTGAAAGAGGGCGAAGCGAAGTTCCTGCAGCAAGCGAAACTGCTGCGGCGCTACGGCGCGGCGGTCGTGGTGATGGCCTTCGACGAGGAAGGGCAGGCCGTCACGGTCGAAGATAAAGTGCGCATCTGCCAACGGGCCTACAAGCTGTTGACCGAGACCGTCGGTTTCCCGGCGACCGACATTATTTTCGATCCGAACATTCTGACCGTCGCCACGGGCATCGAAGAGCACAACAAGTACGCGATCAACTTTATCGAGGCAGCGCGGCTGATCAAGCAAGTCTGCCCTGGGGCGAAGATTTCCGGCGGTGTGAGCAATATCAGTTTTTCATTCCGCGGCAACGATGTCGTCCGCGAGGCAATGCACGCGGCGTTCCTCTACCACGCGATCCGCGCCGGCCTCGACATGGGCATCGTCAACGCCGGCCAGTTGGCGGTGTACGAAGCAATTCCGAAGGATCTGCTGGAGCGGGTCGAAGACGTGTTGTTCGATCGCCGACCGGACGCCACTGAGCGATTGATTCAATTCGCCGAGACGGTGAAAGGCCAAGCCGGCGCGGCGACCGGGCCAGATCTGACCTGGCGTCAAGGCACGGTCCAGGAACGCCTCGCCCACGCGCTCATCAAGGGCCTCGACGAGTTCGTCGTGAGCGACGTCGAGGAGGCTCGGCAGAGCTACGCCACTTGCCTGAAAATTATCGAAGGCCCGCTGATGGCCGGAATGTCGGTCGTCGGCGACTTGTTCGGCGAAGGAAAAATGTTCCTCCCGCAGGTCGTCAAGAGCGCCCGGGTGATGAAGAAGGCGGTCGCTTATTTGCTGCCCTTCATGGAGGAGGAAAAGCTCAAGAGCGGCGAGGTCCATCAACCGCGCGGCAAACTGTTGCTGGCGACCGTGAAGGGAGACGTCCACGACATCGGCAAGAACATCGTGGGCGTCGTGCTTGGTTGCAATAACTACGAAATCATCGATCTCGGCGTAATGGTCCCCTGCGAGCGGATTCTGGAAACGGCCGTCAAGGAAAGCGTTTCGATCATCGGCCTGAGCGGATTGATCACGCCGAGCCTGGACGAGATGGTGCATGTCGCGCGGGAGATGCAGCGACTCGGCTTCAAGACTCCGCTGTTGATCGGCGGCGCGACGACCAGCGCCCGGCATACGGCGGTGAAGATCGCGCCGGCCTACAGGAACCAGGTCGTGCATGTGCTCGACGCGTCCCGTTCGGTCGGCGTCGTGGACCAACTGCTGAACGATCGCACCAAGCCAGACTTCGATCAGCGCAATCGCGCCGAGCAAAAGCAACTCGTCGAATCCTACGAGCAGCGCCAATCCCGGAACTTGATCTCCTACGCCGACGCCTGTGCGAAGCGATTTCAAACCGATTGGTCCCAGACAAAGATCGACGCACCGGAATTCACCGGCGTTCGCCAAGTTCGCGAAATGCCCTTGGAAAAACTGGTTCCGTATATCGATTGGTCCCCGTTCTTCCAGACCTGGGAGTTGAAGGGGAAATATCCGAAGATCTTTGATGACCCCGCGCAGGGCGAGATCGCGCGCAAACTCTTCGACGATGCGCAAGGACTGCTCGATCGCATCGTCACCGGCAAGCTCATTCATGCGCATGGCGTGTACGGTTTCTGGCCGGCGAACGCCGTGGGCGACGATGTGATTCTGTATGCCGAGGCCGACCCCAAGCGCGAACTCGCGCGGTTGCACTTTCTTCGCCAACAGTGGGAGCGCAAAGGCCAGAACGACTTCCGCTCGCTGGCCGACTATGTCGCGCCGCTTGATTCAGGCCGGATCGACTACGTCGGCGCGTTCGCGGTGGCCGCGGGGGAAGGAGTCGATCCGCTCGTCAAGGAGTTCGAACGGGATCACGACGACTACAATGCGATTCTCGTGAAGGCCCTCGCCGATCGATTCGCCGAGGCTTTCGCTGAGTACCTGCATCGCGAAGCGCGAATCGCCTGGGGATATGGCCGCCACGAGGGACTCTCGAACGACGACTTGATCGAAGAAAAGTATCGCGGCATCCGCCCCGCGCCGGGCTATCCGGCCTGTCCGGATCACACGGAAAAGCGCGCGATCTTCGCGCTGCTCGACGCTACCCGCGCGACCGGCATTGAGCTCACCGAAAGCTTCGCCATGCACCCCGCGGCAAGCGTCAGCGGGCTGTACTTCGGCCATCCCGAGGCCCGCTATTTCACGGTGGATCGCATCACGCGCGATCAGGTCACTTCATACGCGGAACGCAAGCGAATGCCGCTCAAAGAGGTGGAGCGCTGGCTCTCTCCAAACCTGGGCTACGAGCCCGGGTGAGGCGGTGCACAATTAAAATGACGAACGCTCGTATTGCCAAATGTCCATTCGACTGACGCGCGCCGAGTACTGGCTACTGGAAACCGCCGTCGACGTTGACGCGCGGATCCCGCTGTGTTTTCTCAATCCACGATATTACAAGGTCCATTCGAGCATGGAGGTCATGTTTAATAAAGCGGATCATGGCCAAAGTTATCACGAGCTGGTTTCTACGCTCGATGAGATGTTCCATGATGGCTTGATCGTCGCGGAACGCGATGGCGCTCGAACGCACCTTTCAAGAGCGCAAATTGAGCAGGCTCTGGACGAAGAGAATCCTCGCAGCAATCCTGACTGCACCGACTTTTGCGTGACGCCTCATGGCGGGCGCGTTTGGGAGCAATTTGCTCAACCGCAATGGGATCGATTGATTGCAGAAGAGTTTGACAACGATGAACCAACCTGTGTCGTCACTGGTATGACAGAGTGGCGCGTTGAACAATACGTACGATACTTGGGCATGCTGAGCTACGAGATTGACTCCCAATCGATTCGCAAACGCTCGATCGGCGCCTGGCAGGCCAAGTCATGGAAACAGTTGCCGTACGGCCATTGCATTAAGTTTCGTTGGATCAGTGAGCTCAATGATCATGTCGACGAACTTCATCAGCTCGCCTTTGGCGCGCAATGTGACGTGCGCGACCGGTGGTACGGTTGGCGATAGACCGTCTTTCGCGATTCGCGATAGATGTCTAATTCGGCCTTCCAATCAGATCCAACAACGCATCATCCCAGAGCGAAGCGGTGACGCTGCGGCGTTTGGCGATGGTTCCGGAGTTGAGCAGCAGGTCCGTTGCCGCGAGGGATTGGCGCGGGGAGTTGCTGCGGCGCGACGGCGCGGCAACGGGCGCGGGCGGCAAAGAAGCTTGTGCATTGCGGACTTCGTTCAAGTCCTGGATGTTGACGACGCCGTCGCCGTTGAGATCTCCCTCGCCCGATAGTCCGTAATTGCTGCGCACGACGTTCAAGTCTTCGATGTCGACCTTGCCGTCCTGGTTGGCGTCGCCGGGCAGCTTGTCGTCGCCGCCGGGGCTGCCGCCGGGCTTGAAGCTGGCACGCCAGGCTGATTTTTCGTTCCAAGATTCCTTCGCGCCGAGGGCGTTGACGATCACGAGCGAATGGCCTTGCCCGTTGGTTTGCGGATACCAGCGTTCGTCGAACGAGAATTCCAGGATCTTTTCGCCAAATTTGCCTTCGAGAATGATCGGCTCGCCGCCGTTGCTTAACCGGCCGGTGAATTCGCCCAGAATTGGCAGGCCCAGGCCATAGCGGCTCTCGAAGGCCGCCCGATTCGCCACCACCACGGCGCGTGCTCCCGGCGCCAGCGTGACGTCCGGTAGTTCCATTTCCACGCCGAGGACGAACTCCGTGCCAGCGAGGCTGAGATCGCGAGCGCCGATATTCTGCAGTTCGATGTATTCGAAATCGCCGTCAACAAATGGACCGCCGACGGCCGGCGCGGGATGATACATCAGCTCCGTCACGCGCAGCGGCATCCCGTCGCCGACCACGAACGCCGCTTCACTCGGCCCGCTCCAAGCGCCCCCGTTATAGGCTCGGGCGCGAATCATGAGGTCGTCCGAGAGTTCGAGCGTCGCCGCAGTGCCGATGATATCGACGATTTCCGGCGCGAACAGAAAATCGCTGTTCGTTGAGCTTTGGTTCAACACTTGAAATGCGAAGACGTTGACGCCCGGTTTCAGCAGGTCGAGGTAGGGCGTCAGGTCAATGTCCTCGAACGTCGTCGCTTGCGCATCGGTCCGATCGGCCGAGGCCGCGCCGTTCCAGCTTCGCCCGCGTGGCGTAACATTGCGGGCGAAGATCTCCTGACCGTTAAGAAAAGCGATGACGCCGTCGTCATACTTGAGCCGCAATCGCAGCGATTGATACGCCTGGGGATCCGAGGTTTCGAGCAGCAGTCGGACGTAAACCGACGGGTTGACGCCGAGCATGTCGGCGGAAACATCCGTGTTGAAGTGAGCGGCCAAAGAGTTGTCCGCATCGAATCCGAGCCCGGTCGCGCCGATCTTCCAGTCGCTGTCGTTAAACGCCGGCTCGCGCCACAGCGTGCCGAGCGAACTGTCCTTGGGCACGAAGTATTTTGCCGGCGAACCGAGCGGCAACACGACTTCGCCCACGCCCGGCTCGACGCGAATCGCAGTGGGGTTGATTGCGCCGCCCGGCAGGCGTGGATCGCTGCCGTCGGTGGTGTAGTAAATCGGTTGCCCCGCGGAGGTGAGATCGAGTTGGAATCCTTCGGGCACCTGACCGCCGGGGTGGCTGAAGCCCGGCGCATAGGGCCAGTTGGAATCGATCCACGACAGGCGGTTGCGCAGGAAATTTTTGAGGAAATCCACTTCCTTCTGATACGTGTTCCGCTCGTTGTAACCGTTGGGATTGGGCCACACGTAGACGCCGAGAATCGGCCAGCGTTGGAAGTTGCGAACTTGCGCCTCGTCCAACAAGGTCGCATAGGCGTCGACGTCCGCCATCAAACGTTCAGTCGAAAACGCGTCTTTACGCAGTTCGGTCCAACGATCGATGTAGCGTTGCTGGAACTCCGGATCCTGGAATAATCGCCCGTACCATGGGTAGTCGTTGCCGCCGAGTTGCGGATAGTACCAGCCGGCGGCAATCTCGCCTTGCAGATAGTTGGCGTTTCCCATGGAGAGGTTGTAATCCCAGATCGGGCCCATCACGAGCTTGCCGTCTCGGTCCTTATACATAAAGGTACTGAGGCGGTAGCCGTCGATATTCTTGGTCATTTCGACCATGATGTGACTGTCGATGAACGAATCGACGTCGATGTATTTTGCATATCCGTTGATCGGATCGGCGAAGCCTGGGCCGTAGAGGGCGTTCTCGAACTGGTTCATGTAGCCAGTGATATAAGCGCGCTGCGACGGCGTGATCTCGTCTTCCTTGGGTTCGACGAAGCCGAGCACCTGCCCGCGGCTCGTCGAGAAGCCGGTGTCGCCGGGATCGAGACGGTCCTTCTTGAGAATGTAGCCGCCGGTCACCTCTGGCTCGGCGTTGTCGTTCGGACCCAACTCGGTGATATCGACGCGCGCCGCGTCGCGTTTGATTTTTTCCATCAAAATGTACACGCCACGATAATCCGCCGCGTCGACGCTGCCCGTCGAGTTGACGTAGAGCTCGACGAACCGAACGCGCGGCGCGTATTGGCCCATGCGTCGCGCCCAATCGTATGCCAGCGCGTTCTGCATCAGCGACTTTTCCGAATACGGCGCGTAGATGATCCAGTCGCTTTCCTCGGGCATACCCAACAACGACTCGGACTTGTCGGCGCCCGCCTCGTCCCAGACTTCGAAGGCGTATTGCTGTTTGGGGAACATCGTCGAACTGGAGCCGCGAGTTTTGAACGCGCCGCGGCCGGAGTAGTCGGCGTCGCCGCTCAACGTCGCGCGACCGGATTGATCGACGTCGATGATCGTGGCGCCGACTTCCGTTAACGTGTTTTCATTCGGGAATCGTCCATACGTATCAAGCACGATCAGCGGAAGATTCGAGCTGACCTCCTGCACGTTTGCAGCCAGCACCGTGTAGCGGCCGACGGTGACTTCGCTGGCCAGGTAATCGTCGCGCACGGCGATCGCGCGGATGATCGTCGAAACATCCGTTGTGATCGGGCCGGTATAGAGCGTCGACGCAATCGTCGGCGCGGTATTGTCGAGCGTATAGAAGATCGAGGCGCCCGGCGTGCTGGAGGCGAGCGCCACGGAAACGGAATCTCGATAGACGCCGGACGGCTGAGAAAACACCGGCTCGTTCGCGAGGCCCGCGAGGCCGTCGCCATTGCTCTTTCCGGGCGTCGGCGAACTGAAATACTGGTAAACGCCGAGCGGCGCATCCAGGTTCGTGGCGGTCAAAGTCGGCGAAAGGAAAAAGTCGCGATCGTCTGCGGCGACGTTCAATCCTTGGATTGCCAGGACGTTCTCGCCTTCAAGGAGCAGATGCAGGTAGGGCGTCAGATTGATCGACTCCGTCGAAAGGCCGAGCTCGCCGTCGCCGCTGGCGAAGTTCCATTCAATGATTTCATGGACGTTCGTGGCGTTGCTGCTCGAGGCCGAGAAACCGAGCGTGAGCTCGCGTTCGCCGCTGAACAGGGCGTTCATGTCGACGAGCACTTGAGAGGTCGGCGTCGTGGGTTTCTCGTTCGTCGTGGAGAAGTACACTTTCATCTGCTTGGAGAGGCCGTCGTAGTCGATCCACGCGTAGTGTCGTCCGCCGTCGTTGAAGCGAGGCAAGCGGGACGACTGGTTGATGCTGGCCACCGACGCATGATGATTCACTCCCAGATGGCTCCCCGACGAGCGTGTCGAGTCCCAGATGCCGCCGGGACGCGTGTCGAACTCCACGGACACGAACTTCTGTACGGTGTTGACGCCTCCGGTGAGGCCAAACGCCGTAGAGTTTGTGCCGAGAACGTTCGCGCCGGTACTTTGGATCGTGAAGGTGAGCCCTTCTCCGCCCGGCCCGTCCTGATTGTCGGTGGGACCGCCCGGCGCGCTGATTTCGAAGGCGAACTCCGTGCTGAAGGAATAGCTCGAGCTGAATTGCGCCGGCGCGACGGTCCAAGCTGTGCCGCGCTGTTCCGTTCCGCCGGAAGTGAGGCGCAGCCGGCCGTTGGCGATTTGCGTCGAACCCAATAGCGCCAATCCGTTTCCCGTGAACGTCGGATACGCCAAAGTTTCCAACACGCCGCTGTGATCGGCCGAGGCGGCCGAATTCCAGGCCGTATCCTCAGGCGCGTTCCTCCTTGCGACCTCGACGCCGTTCAGATACGCCACGAAGCCATCGTCGTATTTCATGTCCAGGTGCAAGAAGTCGATGGCGTCGACGCCGTCCCCGTGGAACGGCACGCGCAGATACGCGCTCGATTGGCGATCGAACAGCGCGCCTTCCAAATCGCTGCCGATGAGGGCGTCGTAGTTCGCCGCCTGGTCGTAACCCACTGCCGCGACCGCGTCTTGCCAGGACGTGTCGTCGAAGCTGATGCTTGTCCAACGATCGCCAAGGGCGCCGTTGGTCGGGACGAGCAAGGTCGCGGGAGCGTCGCTCGACGCTAAGACTTCAGTCGTGGCGGACTGCGGCACGCCGTAGGACACGCCGGCGCGTTGTCGCGGAAAGGCCGGATTGAATTGTTGCAGAACAGTCGTGCCGTCCGGCGCGACGAGCCCGAGATATTCGCCCTCGTCGCTCAGTCGGAAATTCGTATGCAGGGGCCCCACGTCATCGTTGCGATCCTTACCGGAAGCGAAGACCACCAGGTATTCGCCGGCGCCGAGCGTGACTTCCGGAAAGCGCCATTGGGTCGGCTCGCTACGACTATCCGTCAATGCGAAGCCAGCCAGCGACAAGGGACTGAAGTCGGTGTTCTGCACTTCGATCCAGTCGGAGAGCTCGCCGTCTTCGTCCGTTAGCCCAGCCGAATTGCTGGCGAGAAACTCCGTAATGACCAGCCCGTTGTCGGCGAGGAGACGACGGTCTTCGAGCGGCTCGACCACTCCCAGTCGATGCGTCCGCGGGGATCGCCGTGACTCGAACGCGTAACAAAGTTGACGCACCAACCCCGGCTGGCCGGACTTTCCGCGCATAGTCACACCCCGAGTATGATTTAATGAGACCGTCAAATGACGGTACCCCCCCCTTCCCCGATGTCGACGTGATCGGAGACGCCACTTTCCGTTCCGCGGAACCCTCCCATTCTAACAAAAACTTGACAGTACTGCCAAAGACAATCGACCGCGGCACGGGCCGCACAAGAATCTGCCTCCGTCGGCTTCGGCCGGTGCCGCGGCGCAGCAATCGGCGCGGACGGAAGCTGAGGACCCCTGGGAAGTCATTTTGCGCGCCGTAATCGCCGGGGCGGAGGCGTTCGCGCAAACCCGATGTGGGAGGTCGCGGTCACGTCGCCGTTCGTGGAGGGCATGCTCGCCGCAGAGTCGTGAGACAGTCTCCTTTCGCTCCGCGAAAGGCTCCGGACCTTTCGCGGAGCCGAAAGGCGACAATGGCGGTGTGGCGTCGTGGGACGACCACAAAGCGGACCGCGTTAGCCCGCGTCCATCCCGGCCATCACTTCGTCCGGGATATTGAAGTTCGCCGCCACGCTCTGGACGTCCTCGTGGTCGTCGAGTGCCTCCATCATCTTCAGCACCTTGCGGGCGGTTTCCGCGTCGAGATCAACGGTGTTGGTCGGAATGCGACTGATTTCCTTGGCGTCGGGCGTGATGCCGGCCGCTTCGATGGCGATGGCGAGTTGCTGGAAGTTGCTCGGATCGCAGGTGATCTCGAAGTTGTCCCCGGTGCGTTGGACGTCGTCGGCACCGTGTTCGAGTGCTACCTCCATCAATTGATCTTCGTCGCACTTATTTGCGGCGACGAGGATCAAGCCTTTTCGCTCGAACATCCAGGCCACGCAGCCGGTGGAGCCGAGATTGCCGTCGCCTAATTCGAAGATTTTGCGAATCTCGCCGGCGGTGCGGTTGCGATTGTCGGTGACGATCTCGCACATCACGGCCACGCCCGCGGCGCCGTAACCTTCGTAGATCGTCTCTTCGAGGTTGTCCGCCTTGGAATCACCGGAACCGGCCTTGATCGCGCGCTGGATGTTTTCCTTCGGCAGGCTCACCGCCTTGGCCGAATCGATGGCGAAACGCAGACGGATATTCGCGTCGGGGTCGGGTCCGCCCATCCGCGCCGCCACCATGATCGCCTTGGCCAGCTTGCTCCATAGCTTGCCGCGCTTGTTGTCGATCAGGGCCTTCTTGTGCTTGATCCCGGCCCAATGGGAATGCCCAGCCATACGCCAGCCTCTCCGGTCAATCGCGTGCTCAAAAATGCGGTACTTCTAGATTACCAGCCAGATAAAAAAAGTGGCAGGGGCGCGGGGAAACGCGGGCGATTGTTTCGATTGAACCGCCAGGCGCAGAGGCGCGGAGAAGAGGTGGATTTTCGGGATTTTCCATATAACCGGACCGCATTCTTCAAAGGCTTCGCACTCTAACCACTTCTCCCCCCGCTGCGTCACCGCGCCTCCGCGGTTCCCCGAAATGGGCTGCCCGGATTTGTGGTAAACTACGGCGTCGACGGCCCCGGGGAGCGTGCATCAAGAGTTATGGAACTGCATCAGAATCTGCTGTCGCCGGAACTCTCGCATCGGCTCGCCGCGATTGATATCGGCACCAACAGCATGCGGCTGATCATTGCCGAGGCCCTGCGCGACGGGAACTACCGGATCCTCGACGAAGAGAAGGAGTCGACCCGGCTCGGTGCTCATCTCAGCTCCACCGGCAAGCTCGATCCCGAGGCCGTGAAGCACTCGATCGGCGCCCTCCGGCGGATGAAGCAAATCGCCGAGGGCTACCAGGTCCGCGAAACCCGGGTGATCGCCACCTGCGCCGTGCGCGAAGCTACCGACGGCGCCGCGTTCCGCCGCCAGGTGAAACGCGAGGTCGGCCTCAAGGTGGAGTGTATCAGCGCTCAAAAGGAGGCCCACCTGGCCTTCGCGAGCGTCGCCCGGGCGTTCGACCTCAAAGGCAAAGAAGTCGCCGTGGCCGACATCGGCGGCGGCAGCACGGAAATTGTCTTGGCTTCCGGCGGGCTGATTGAAGCGATTTACACCACGCCCCTGGGCGCGGTGCGCCTGACCGAGCTATACGGCAATCCCGGTGGCACGTGGGGAGACAACTACGACAAGCTCGTGCGCGGCATCGACAAGCTGCTCAAGCAGCACACCGAAAAGCCGGTGTTTCAACCGCATTTGCTGATCGGCTCCGGCGGCACGTTTACGACGCTTGCCGAAATGATCATGGCCCAAAAGAAAAAGGTGGGCCTGCCGATCCGCGGCTACGAAATCAATCGCGCTGAAATCACGCACCTCGTGGAGCGCCTCCGCAAAATGCCGCTCAAGAACCGGCGCACCGTGCCGGGACTGAGCGCCGATCGCGTGGATATCATCGTCTCAGGGTTGGCCGTGATCGACCGGTTGATGCGTCATTTCAAAGTCAACCGACTGCAGGTTCATGACCGGGGCGTGCGCGACGGGCTGCTCTTGAGCATGCTGGACGCTGCCGTGGGGAAGCCCGAGGTAAACCCGCATGATCGCGAAGCGGCGATCGAGCGCTTTGCGACGGTCTGCGGCACCGACTTGGAACATGGCAAACAGGTGGCGCGGCTCTCCGGAAAGATATTCTCGCAACTCTGTGAGCCGTTTGCGTTGGACCCGGAGGACCGGCCGTTTCTGGAGGCCGCGGCGCGGTTGCAGGACGCGGGCTATCTCATCAACTACGATCAGCATCACAAGCACAGCTATCACCTGATTCTCAATAGTCGCCTGGCCGGCTTCCAGCCGCACGAGTTGCAACTCGTGGCCAACATCGCCCGGTATCACCGCGGGTCGACGCCGAAGAAAAAGCACAAGAACTTCCGCCAACTCAGCGCGACCGATCAGGAGCGCGTCTGTCGCCTGGCGGCGATCCTCCGCATCGCCGGCGGGCTCGACCGCAGCCACAGCCAGCAAGTCCAGGAGGTGGAAGTCCGCACTGCGGACGGCGAAACCTCGATGACGGTCGTCGCCGATCCACTGCCGGACGCCGACCTCTGGGGCGCGCAACGCCGGGCGGACCTGTTCGAGGAAGCGTTCGCTACCCGGCTCACCGTCGAATGGCGGCGTCCCGGCCACGTGGAACGACCGGTGGCCGAAGCGGCGAGTTGATAAGCTGGGCAAGGACGCGTGACCGACTTCCGGTTCGCTCTTGGTCGCAGCTCTCGGCTGGGGTTATAACTTGCCGAGCGCAGGCCGCCATGATGGCGTACGCCTGCGCCGTTTTTCATTCTGGAGCGACCGACCATGGATGGTTGGCATACCCAGTTGCTGGCCGCGCCGCATCAAGCGGCCGCCATCGACCAGCAGCTCGCGCTGACGGTGCTGCTGCCGGCGTACAACGAAGAGTTGGCCATCGAATCGGTCCTGGAAGAAGTGGTTCGCGCACTCGACGGCTTGGAATCGCGGTACGAGATTCTTGTCGTCGATGACGCGTCGACGGACCGGACCGCGGAGTTGGCCGAGCGCTTCGCCGCTGATTGTTGGCAATGCCCGGTACGGGTAATTCGCTGCCCGCAGAATCGTGGCGCGGGTGCGGCCCGTAAAGTCGGCGTGCGCGCGGCGCGCGGAGAGGTGGTGGTGATGCTCGACGCCGATGGGACTTATCCGGCGGCGACAATTCCCGAAATGCTGAAATTTTTCCCGGCCTACGACCAGGTCAACGGCGCGCGGACGAGCGAACAGGGGACGATGCCTTGGTTGCGCCGCCCGGCGAAATGGGTGATTCGGCAACTCGCCTGTTATCTGACCGGAGTGGCGATTCCGGATTTGAACACCGGGCTCAAGGCCTTCAAACGCGAGGCGATGCTCCCTTGGCTCTGGGTCGTGCCGAACGGGTTCAGTTGCGTCACGACGATGACGCTGGCGTTCTTGACGAACGATCACGCCGTGAAGTACGTGCCGACCGCGTATCGAAAGCGGATCGGCAAGAGCAAGTTTCATCCCTTGAAGGATACGCTGGCGTATCTCAGCACGGTGCTGCGAATCGTCCTGTACTTCCGGCCGCTGAAAGTATTTCTGCCGACCTCCGCCGTGCTGATGGCGCTCGGCGTGGCAAAAAGCTGCTGGAGCTTCGCCGCGACGGGCTCGATGCAGGAATCGGACATCGTCGTCCTCACAGCGGGCTTTATGACCGCGATGTTGGGACTGCTGGCCGAGGTGATTGTGGCGCATCACAGGCGGTAGGTAGTACGTGGAGTAGTTGGGGAGTGACGATGATTGAGACTGCGGAATGCAATACGCTTACCACGTGTTCGCGCGATGAATCGCTGCGGGCGCGTTATGCCGCGGCGGTGTTGGCGGAGATTCCGCGCGTCATTGGGAGTCTGGATCGCAATCCATTTCGTTCAACGTACGGCTGTTTCGATCGGCAGTACTGGCACTACCGCACGGCCGCGTTTCCGAGCGAAATGTACCAGGAAGCGGTCTATCCACTGGCCTGGGCATACGCCGCGGATTGCCCTGGGAATCGTTGGTTCGGACATGAATCGCTGCGAGAATGGACGGTCGCGGCGCTGCGCTACTCGGCGCGCTCGGCGCACGCGGACGGCTCCTGCGACGACTATTATCCCTATGAACGCGCGCTGGGCGCGGCGGTGTTTTCACTACTGGCTAGCGCCAAAGCCTATCGTCTGCTGAAATTGAACGACGCGGAATCGCTGGCCGGTCTCGTGCGCCGCGCGCGTTGGGTCGCGGCGCACCAAGAGTCGGGACGGCTCACGAATCACCATGCGCTCGCTGCGCTGGCGTTGCTGCACGTGTCGCAGATCACAGACGACCGCGTACTGCGCGCCGCGGCCGGCGCGCGGGTGGAGCAAGTGCTCGCCTGGCAACATCCGGAAGGCTGGTTCGCCGAATACGACGGGGCCGATCCCGGCTATCAAACGGTATCGATCGGTTGTCTGGCGGAGTATCGCCAACTGACGGGTCGCGATGATCTCACGCTGTCACTGACACGTGCGGTCAATTTTTGCCGCTGGTTTCTGCATCCGGATGGCAGCTACGGCGGCGAATATGGCAGCCGCGGCACGTACCATTGCTATCCGCACGGATTCGAGTTGCTGGCCGGGGAATCGGCGTCAGCGGCCGAACTTGCGGACGCGTGCCTGGAGCAACTTGAAGCAGGACGACAGACCTATTTCGACGACGACCGGTTGTACGCGCATCGCCTGGTGAGCCTCTGCGTCGCGTACGACCATTGGTCGCCATCGCGCGCCATGAACACTAGCCCGACGCGCCAGCGAGGGGGAGCGGACATCGCAGAGCGGGTAGACGTTTCCCAGCAATGCAACATCGCCTCCCCCTCGCTTGCGCGTCGGGCTAGTGAGGGATATTTCGACAGTGTCCACGACGACGGCAACGAGTCTTCCGCATGTTGTTTCTTTCAGGCGGCAGGCCTGTTCGTCGATCGCCGCGAACTATCCCACACGATTGTCTCCTCGGCGCGTGGCGGCGTGTTCAAACACTTCGCCGCGGACGAAACGCCGATCACCGACGGCGGGTTGGTAATCGAGTTCGCCGACGGCCGCCAAGGCGTTGCGAATCAGCACGAGTTGAAAGGGCGAGTTTGGCACATTGATGCGAACGAACTGACTGGAAGCTGGGAGTTGCGCGTCGAAGGACAGATGCACTCGTGCCGTTGGGAGACTGTTACGCCAGTCAAGCAAGCGGTGCTTCATCTCGGAATGTTAACTGCGGGGCGCTGGTGCCGCGAGTTTGTACGAAAACTGTTGCAGCGAAGACTCATCGCTGTGCAGGACGCATTGCCGATTCACTTCGCGCGGACCATCGAGTTGTTGTCCAACCAAGCCGGTGCAAAGCTGAAGGTCACCGACCGCATTGAGTTGAAAAATGCGCGACATCAAATCAAGCGAATGGCGTTCGGCGTCGATCATCAGGCCGCTTACACGGCTGCCGCAGGAGTATATCAGGACTCCGTCTTGCGGCCGTGGACGGACCTCAACGAGTACGTCACGGAGTTGAATCGCGCTCGCCGCGTCACCATCGTGCGGGAGTTCCCGGCATGATGATGCCCTCGTGGTGCCGCTCGCGCTGGGTCAAAGTAGTGTCCGCGTTGCTACTACTTGCAGCGCTCTATTTCGCAGCGGATTGGCGATCCGTCGGTCGCGTGTTGACCACGCTCGACCCGCGCTACTTCGCCGCGGCGCTCGCGCTGTTCCTTCCGCAGACGTTGCTGAGCGCCTGGCGTTGGCGGACTTTGGCCACGTCGATTGCGCCAATCCGCTACACCGAGGCGTTGCGCCACACGGCGATCGCCTCGGCCTGGAACTTGATTGTGCCGTCGAAACTCGGTGATCTTTCCAAGGCGGCGCTGTTGCCGGACTTGAATGCGAAGCAACGCGCCGCGGCCGGCGGTGTGGTCGTGGCGGAGAAAATCGCCGACGTTGCCGCGTTGTGCGCGCTGATCTTGCTGGGAGTCGCCGGCGAACAACTCAAGGGCGGCGTTGTGCTGCTGGGTCTTGCGGCGATGGGCGGAGGCCTTTCGGAGCGGCTGACCCGCACGCTGTACAATGTCCGACTCGCGCCAGCGTTGATGTTCAAACTGGGCGCGGCTTCGCTGCTGTTGTGGTGCTTTCATCTTTGGCAGATCGAACTATTTATGCAGGCGGCTGGCGTGGCGGTGCCGTGGCAACTCGCCGCGGCGCGATTGCCGATCGCCATCTTCGCCGGATTGCTGCCGGTGTCGTTTTGCGGGATCGGCACGCGTGACGCCGCGCTCGTCTGGCTCTTCGCCGACATTGCGCCGGCTTCGGCGATGGCAGCCGTGGGGCTACTGACGGCGCTGCGTTACTTGGCGCCCGGCGCGGTGGGCATCGCGGTCTTGGCGGCGGACTCATCGCGCGTGCCTGCTTCCGCGGCTTCGAGCCGGTAAACGCGAAAGCCGACGCCAGACGCCGCGACGGGATATTTTTGTAAAGCGACTTCGGCCAACTCCGGCAAGAAAAGCTCAGACTTGCCGGCAATTACCAACCATTTCGCTCCTTCCGCGCGACGTCCTTCAATGCGTTGGGCAACGTCGTCGCCAGTCACCGGCATCGCCCAGCCGCGTCGGTCAGCGTAGTACAACAGGTCAAGCGTCGTGCCGTGCGAGGCGATGATCTTGTCGTCCGGCGCGGCCAGTGTGCGCAACGCCTCTGCAGCTTGGATCACTGAGCGATCTTCCGCGGGCGTCACGAACGCTGGGCGCAAACTGTAGCGCGCCGAAAACAGCAGCACGATGGCGATGACGGCCGTCGTTGCCCACCGTGACGGCGCGAAGCACGCGGCGAGATGCTTCCAGCCCAGGCCGATCATGGCCGCCCAAACTGGGAGGAACAGCAGGTGATAGTAATTCATCTCGTGAAACTTGCGCGGCATCGCCACCAAGAGCAGGAGCATCGCAACGCCGACCGGCCACCACTTTCGCCAGGCAACACGCTGCGCTCCGAACATCAGGCCGATCGCGCCGAGCGGCGTCAAAACGACCGTACCGAGATCCAGGAGGAAGCGACGATAGAACGCCGGGTCGAAGAGCAGTTCGTGCGGAAATCCATGCTCCGTCGCGCTGCTGAACAGCGAGTAGTACACGCGCTCGGCGCTCGGTGCTCCGGGGCCAGCGAGTTGCCAGACGCGATAGCACCACCAAAGCGTCGGCAGGGCGGCGATCAGCAAGATCGCGGCAAATGGAAGCAGGTTGCGCCAGGACCTTGGCGGCGATTCGCTCCACACCAACCAGGCTAGTGGCAATGCGACGACGACCATGTAGACCTTCGTCAGCCATAACAATGTGAGCGGTAAGCAGACGGCTACCGCTAACACTAGCCCGACGCGCCAGCGAGGGGGAACGGACGTTGTGTTGCGAGTAACGGGGTTACTCCGCTCGTCGACTTCTCCCCCTCGCTGGCGCGTCGGGCTAGTGTTAGTTTGAACGTAGCGCGCGTAGCGCTCTGTCCCCCACCATGCTGCCAGCGTGAGCGCTACGACGGACGGCTCGAGCAGAAAGCTTTGCCCGTAGATCACGCTGATCGGCGCGACGGCCAGGGTGAACGCCGCGGCCCCGGCGGCCACGTCGCCTGCGCGGCGGCGGACCAAGTCGTAGATCAGCGCCGCGCTGAGCACGCTCCAAGCGATCGCCGTAGTGCGGCCCCACGTATCGAGCGAGCCGCCGAACGTCTTCCACAGCGCAGCCGTGAGATATGCCGAGCAGGGAACCTCGACCAGATGCCAGGCCGGCTGTCCGTCGGCCAGGCAATCCAGCGTGGGGCGCCACCAGGGCGCTTCCCCGCGGGCCCAATTGCGCGCCGCCATCGCTTGCACGACGTTCCGCGTCGCAAAGTTTCCGACCAGTGGACGCGTAAGCCCGGGAATTCGTACCAGCAGGGTGAGCAATAGCATCGCCCACACGAGTGGCCGCGAAGCCAGCGGGCCTATAGCGCGAGAAGCGGCGGCATTTGGGTCAGCGGGGCAAGCCGTCGCCATCGTCGCTGCTCGCGGTGCGAAAAAATATGCGGATTAGCCAATCCTTTCAGCCGATCTTACCGCTACAGGCCGCAAGGTCGAAGGTGAGTTCTAACTGGGGAGTGATGTTCATGGCTTGGCTACGTACCGTCGTTGGCGCCCTGTTGCTGATGCCAAGCGTCGGCTGCACCCTTTGCTGCTCCCCTTTCGATCACTGCGGGCCGCTCTGCAATGGCGAATGCGGCTCCGGTTGCTGCACCACCGCCCGCGCAGGCGGTTATTCCAGCCAGGCAGCCTACTACGAAGGCGAAACGTACGAGCCGCGCTTGGCGCCCACGCCGGCGCAGCCGCGCTTGGCCCCGCCGCGGGAAACAGTCCAGGAGCCCGTGGAAGAAACGGCGCCGGAGATGGAATCGCCGTCCGATACGACGATGCCGGAGCAGCCGTACGACACTTTCGATCCCAACGCCGGCGTTCCCGAGGAAACGGAAACCGAGCCAGAAACCACGGCGCCCGACGAATTCCCCGACGTGCCGCAAGGCGAATTGCCGGCGTTCGAGGACGCGTTTCCTCCGCAAGGCGATGCGACCACGCCGGAGGAGAGCGGCATTCCGACAGAGTAGTCAGACGCGTCTCGGGGACGATGGCTAGCTACGAGGTACCGTCGACAGTCTAGAGCAGCGCGACCAGCGTGATGATCAACCCAATCACGAGCCACAAGACCAATCCGCCAACGGAAATCCAGAACGACACGTTGGCAAGTTGCTCGCCGGCGCGGTCCATGCGGGCGGCTTTCATGGCCGCTAAGTCCTCCTTCGACATGCTCATGCCCATGAGCGAAAAAATCGGACAGATCAGCAAGCCAACCAGGCTGATAATCAGCAGCTTGGTTCCGCGATGAGGCGCCTTGCGCCGTTCCCCAGGCTTAGCCGGGGCTTCTGCCCCGTGACCGCCGCCGGACATGCTAAACCAACTGACGGCGCCGCCTTCCGGGTCGCGCCGAGGCGATGGCCTGAGTGCCGCCAACATGCCCAAGGCGATGCAAAGCCCCACTAGCAAGTACTGCAAGAAGTACTCCTTGGCGGCCGGCGGCGCGTTCGCCGGCTGGGCCGACGCGATCTCGACCATCGCCATCCAGGCCAGGGCGGTCATCGGAAGCAACGTGCCCCGGACGGGCAGCACGGCGGCCAGGCGGCGCATAGCGGTCTGAATCATGCGGTCGAGCTTGGGACTGGCAATTTTAGGGAGGCTAGGCAAAGGCCGGCCCCTGGGGCGGGGAAGCCTCCATTCTAGGCTGAAAGCGCCTCGAAACGGAAGCGCCGACCACCCGCCAGAAGGCCAGATTTCCGTCGGCCCGCGCCATTGCTTGTCCCCACGGCCAGCGGCGGATTATCTTGGACTCGCGATTTCACGAAATCCCTGGCCCATTTCGGCACCTTCCCCCTGTGACCTACGGCGAGCAGCTCACGATCTGGACAATCCGCGTCGCCGTGGCGCTGTATGGCTTCTCAGTCGCCTCACAGTTGTTGGCCGCCGGGCGCGATTCTTGGCGACGCCTCGCCCGGGCATTTTGGACCGCTGGGTGCGTGATTTATGTGATCCACGTCCTGGTGGCGTTTCATTTTTATCACCACTGGAGCCACGCCGCCGTGTTTGAGCACACGGCCCGGCGGACCGAGGAAGTCGTTGGCGCCGCAGTTGGGTACGGCGTCTACGTGAGCTATCTGTTCACGATCCTTTGGATCGTCGACGCGATCGAATGGTGGCGCGTCGGCATCGCCAGTTGCGCGAATCGGCCGCGCTGGCTGCACGCGGCGATGCACGCCTTCTTCGCGTTCATCGTCTTCAATGGCGCGGTAATCTTCGAAACCGGTCCGATCCGCTGGTTCGGGATCGGCATGTTCGCGGTATTCGCGGTGTTGATGGCGTGGCGTGTAAGTGTCGCGCTAAACCACATGCGCGGCGACGGCCGTACGTAGTGGGTCGGCGTCCGGCGAGCAGAAGCCGAGGTGCAAGTGCCGGCGCCAGCCTTCGGCGTACTGGAAGCGCCCACTCATTTGGCCGACTTCCGCCGAGAGTTCTTTCATCGTCTGCAAATACGAATCGAGTCCCTGCGTCGTGTCGAGCCACGCTTTTTGGCTCACGTGACACGCGAGCATCACCGCTTTGCGCTCGATCACTTCGGTGATATCGACGAACAAGCTCGGCGTCACCAGATTGCCGAGCGGATCGTGGTTGCCATGTGGCTGCGCGTGATAGACCGTCACTTCGTTCGCCACGTGCGGCGTCGGCGGATCCGTCGGGAAATTCGGCATCCCGCGCACGAACGCCGCTGATACCGCCAGACGGCAGACATTGGTGTGATCTTCCATGTAGTCGACTGGCGCGTGCGTCAGCACGATCGACGGCGCCACCTCGCGCACGATGGCCGCCAGCCGCGCCAGTGTTTTCTGGTCGTAAAAGATCTCCAGATCGTTCACCAAACTCGGATGAAACACCGCGCCGATCGACTCCGCGGCACGCCGCGCTTCGACAGCGCGAATCCGCGCCGTGGTCTCACGATCCGTCTCCATCGATCCGCAGCACCCGTTGGCGATGTTCATGTAGTGCAGTTCATAGCCGGCCGCGCCTAATCGCATGAGCGTCCCGGCCATGACGAATTCGATATCGTCGGGATGCGCGGCAATGGCAAAAGCGCGAGGGGGGGTAGTCATTTTTTACCGTTGAAGTCGAGTTTGAAGTGTTCAGTGTTCAGTATTTCGTTCTGTTGTGGCACGGTCTCCCGACCGTGACACCGATCCGACCGAAGGTCTCCAATTCCGGGCGCTTCTAGGCCCGCCGTGGCTCGGTCGGGAGACCGTGCCACAACGAAGTCCTTACTGAAAACTGAACACTTCAAACTCTCCGCTACCTTCCCATCTTGATCTCCGGCCGATCCACGTCGTATTCATACAACAACCAGCGGTCGCCTTCCTGGCGATAGCGCATGGTGAATTGCAGGATCGCGTTCTGATAGGGAATCTGGCCGCGTTTGTCGTTGGCGTTCACGCGGCAGGTGAATTTCGCGACGGCCGTCGGCGGGGCTGTTTTGTCGTCGACGGTGATGGTCAGATCGCGGGCGATGTGGACTGAGTTGATCTGATAGCGCGGCATGTGTTTTTCCGCGGCGCTACGGACGCCGGTGGCGTCGTCGGCGACGAGATTTAACACGGCAGAAACGTCATTCGCTTCCAGCGCCGCGGCGAGTTGTTGGAGCGCCGTCTCGACTTCCTCGGTTTCGGTGACGACGAAGCGTTCTAGCAAGATCGCGCCGACTAGCAGCGCCGCCACGACGCCCATCGCGATCATCACCCAGCGGCGCTGGATGGTGAAGAACACGATCGCCAGGATGATTTCGGCCATCACGCCCAGCAGGATCGCCGGCCAGGGCGTTTCCGGAAGCCACGTCATGGCGCGTGCTCGACTTTCTCCGCGGCTGCGGGCGCCGCGGCATGGGTTCGCTGATATTGCAACCAACGCGCGCGTTCGCGCGTCCATTGGAAATAGCCGACGGCGGCCAACACGCAGAGAAATCCGGCCAGGGGCGCGACGGTGATCAAGTTGTTCTCACCCCCGCCGCGCTCGCCGACGAGCGGCTCGTCAGGGCGCGTTTCCAGGGGCTGCTGTGCGCGAACGCGTCCTTCGAGCTTCTGTTCCAATCGGGCCTGCCGCAGCATGAACTTCGGCCCGATCATCAGCACCGCCACGAGCGCCACCAACGAAAACACCACCAGCCACAGCCAGGGAGATTCGTTGGGGTGATCGGGGGCGGAGGACATGGGAAAGGCAGAACGATGAATGACGAATGCTGAACGGGAAGCGAAGTGTGCCTTAGATTCTAACGGTTCACGCTCCCCAATTCATCATTCTGCATTCATCGTGCCGGGATCAGCTCCACTTGAACAGCTTGCCGGCGTATTCCGCCGTCGCGCCGAGGGTTTCCTCGATGCGCAACAGTTGGTTGTACTTGGCCAGCCGGTCCGTGCGGGACATGGAGCCGGTCTTGATCTGGCCGGTTGAGAGAGCCACGGCCAGGTCGGCGATCGTGGCGTCTTCGGTTTCGCCGCTGCGGTGGCTGGAAATGCTGGTGTAGCCGTTGCGATGGGCAAGTTGAATTGCCTCGATCGTCTCGGTCAGCGTGCCGATCTGATTGACCTTAATCAGAATGCTGTTGGCGATCCCTTCGTCGATGCCGCGCTGCAGCCGCTTGGTGTTGGTGACGAATAAGTCGTCGCCGACCAACTGCACCTTCGAGCCGAGGCGCTTGGAGAGCATCTTCCAGCCTTCCCAATCGTCCTCGCTGCAACCGTCCTCGATCGAGCAGATCGGGTACTTTTCGGACCACGAGGCCAGCACTTCGACCATGCCGGCGCTGTCGATTTCCTTGCCGTCGATCTTGTATTTCTTCGTCTTGGCGTCGTAGAACTCGGTCGCCGCGGCGTCGAGGGCGATCTTCACTTGCGAACCAAGTTGGTAGCCGGCCGCGTCGACGGCTTCCACGATCGCGTCGAGCGCCGCGACGTTGCTCTTGAAGTCCGGCGCGAAGCCGCCTTCATCGCCCACGGCCGTTTGCAGGCCTTTTTTCTGCAGCACCTTCTTCAGGTTGTGGAAGATTTCCGCGCCGCAACGCAGGGCGTCGCTGAACGAGTCGAAGCCCAAGGGCATGACCATGAATTCTTGCACGTCGACGGCGTTGTCGGCGTGGGCGCCGCCGTTGATGATGTTCATCATCGGCGCCGGCAGCAATTTCGCGCCCGCCCCGCCGAGGTACCGGAACAGCGGCAATTGGCAATACGCCGCCGCGGCATGCGCCACGGCCAGCGAGACGCCCAGGATGGCGTTCGCGCCGATGTTCTTCTTATTCTCCGTCCCGTCCAGCTCGATCATCGCGCGATCAAGGACGACCTGCTCCAGCGCGTCCATGCCGATCAATTCTTCGCCCAGCTTCTCGTTGATGTTGGCGACGGCCTTGGTCACGCCCTTGCCAAGAAACTGGCTCTTGTCGCCGTCACGCAGTTCCCAGGCTTCATGGATGCCCGTGCTGGCGCCGCTGGGGACCGCCGCGCGACCAAACGAACCGTCGGCCAGCCGGACATCGACCTCAACGGTCGGGTTGCCACGACTATCCATAATCTGGCGGCCGCGAATATCGACAATCGTGGAACTCATGGGATACTTTCTGTAGTTTGAAGTTTTCAGTGTTCAGTTTTCAGTATGTTTTGCTGTTGTGGCACGGTCTCCCGACCGTGCCACGGCGAGCGCAATGTCCGGAATGGGAGACCTTCGGTCGGACTGGTGGCACGATCGGGAGACCGTGCCACAACCTGTTCCTCGTCCTCCCCCTCCGCGTCTCAGCACCTCAGCGGTTCAAATCGAAATGAAGTCTCCCCGTGCTCTCCGTGGTAAAAAACCGGAAACACGCCCGCCATTGTGCAAAAACCGCTTCCCGCTGGCTATGGGTGGCGCGCGGCGCGGGGCTATAATCGGGGAGTTTACCGTCGTAGGTTAGCCGCATTCACGGGATTTAACGCGATGTCCCAGAAGACCTTTCTCGCCTCGCTCAGCGAACTATCGCCCGGGCAAGAGGCCGACTTTTTCGCCCTGCTCGCCGCCAAGGAAGAACTCACCACGCGGGATCAGAAGCCGTATTTCAAAGTCACCTTCCGCGATGCGCTGCGTCAGGTGTCGTTTCCGATCTGGGCCGACTCCCCGTTGGCGGCCGAGTGCAAGGAGCAGTGGAACGCCGGCGATTGCTATAAGTTGCGAGCGCTCTATCGCGAGACGACCTACGGCCCGCAATTGGAAATCCGCAAGATTCGGCCAGTGACCGAGTCGGATGCCGCCGAAGGGTTCGACCCGCTGGCCTTCCTGCCGCAATCGCGTCACGCGCCCGGCCCGATGTTCGACGAGCTGCGCGGCATCGCGGCGGAACACATCGAAGAGCCGGAGCTGCGCCAACTGGTGCTCGATCTGCTCGACGGCAACCAAGCGGAGTTGCTGAAACTGCCGGCGGCCACGCGAAATCACCATGCCTTTGTCGGCGGCTGGCTGGAGCATGTGCTTGGCGTAACTCATAACGCGCTCTGGCTCGCTGGGCGCTATCAGTCGATGTACCCCGACTTGAAACCGCCGCTCAGCAAGGACCTCGTCGTGGCCGGGGCGATCTTGCACGACATCGGCAAACTGCGCGAGATCGCCTGGCACTCCACGGGCGCGGAGTACACCGCTTCTGGCAACCTGATCGGCCACATGTTGCAAGGACGCGATATTGTCCTCGAAGCCGCCACCGGGCGCAAGTTGCCGGGCGATACGCTGCTCCGCCTGGAGCACATCGTCATCTCCCACCAGCGCTTGCCGGAATGGGGCGCGCCGAAACAACCGATGACGCCCGAGGCCCTACTCGTCCACTACGCCGACGATATCGACGCCAAGTTCCAAATGATGTACGCGGCCCTCCGCGACGATACGGGACCAGGGCCGATGACTTCGAATCGGAACACGCTGTATCAGAAGGTGTATCGGGGCGAATGACGAATGTCGAAACGCAAGTCGCGCGTCGCGAATTAAGCCCAGGGCAGGCCCTCGGAATCGCCGGCGACAATTTCGACATCGAAGGCCTGCCCTGGGGTTGCGCTCGGGCTCACGCATCAGCGATGCATTTCTCCGCTGCCCCCAGGGAAGGCCGGCGTAGTCTAGTAGCCACAGAGAAACGATGTCGGCCATCCCTGGGCTTGGGGCGTTCATCATTTTGCTTCGATCGTTCATACTGCATCGATGCAGCTACTTCGTTCCCTCGACAACCTGCCGCCGGATTGCCGGGGCGGGGCCGTGGCTATCGGCAATTTCGATGGCGTCCATCGGGGGCATGCGCGAATTGTCGAGCGGCTCTTAGCCAATGCCCGCGAGGTAGGCGGACCGGCCGTGGTGTTCACGTTTGACCCGCATCCAGCGATGGTCCTCCGGCCGGAGGCCGCGCCGCAACCGTTGACTTGGATTGACCGCAAGGCCGAGTTGCTGGCCGCGTTGGGTGTCGACGGGATGATTGCCTTTCCCACGGACGAGGCGTTGCTGGCGCTGGAAGCCGAGGAGTTCTTCGATCGCATCGTGTTGCAAAAGCTCCAGGCCAAAGCCCTCGTCGAGGGGCCGAATTTCGCCTTTGGTCGGGGACGCCGCGGGACGATCGAGTTACTCCGCGACTTGAGCCGCAAGGCGGCCGTGAAACTGGAAGTGGTCGAGCCGATTTGGGATGGCGACGAGATCGTCTCAAGTTCCCGCGTGCGTCGACTCGTGGCCGCTGGCGACGTCGCCGAGGCCGGCCGACTACTTACCGCGCCGTACCGTATTCGCGGACTCGTAACACACGGCGCCGGACGCGGGGCCAAGATCGGCTTTCCCACGGCGAATCTGGCGGGCGTCGATACGCTGTTGCCGGCTCAAGGAGTCTACGCCGGCCGGGCCGAGCGCGATGGGCGACGCGTGGGGGCAGCAATTAACGTCGGCCCGAATCCCACATTTGGGGAGCAAGCCGCGAAGATCGAGGTACACTTGCTGAATTACTCTGGCTCGCTTTACGGCCAGACCTTGGAGGTTGACTTTTTGGCCCGGCTGCGGGACATTCGCCCGTTCGCCGACGTATCGGCCCTGACAGCGCAGCTTGCCGAGGATGTCGCCGACGCCGACCGGATCGCGGCAGTTTGTTGTGGCACGGTCTCCCGACCGTGACACGATGCGGCTCGCCATGAATGGAGACCTTCGGTCTGGCCAGTGTCACGGTCGGGAGACCGTGACACAACATATAGGACCGTGCCACAACTCGCGTCGCCCCACGCTCATTCAGTTTGATCAAGAAGTTCGCTCATGACCATTGATTGGCCGCGTTTTGTCGAAGTTGTCCGCGCGCACCAGCGTTTCATCCTGGTAAGCCACATCCGTCCCGACGCCGACGCGCTCGGGAGCGAACTCGGCATGGCCGGCGTGCTTGAAAAGCTTGGCAAGCAGGTGCAAATCCTCAACGGCCACTCCACGCCGCGCAACCTGGAGTTCCTGGATCCCACGAATCGGATCAAGACGATCGGCGTCAACGCCACGGCCGCCGACGTCGACGGCTATGACGCGTTGATGGTGCTCGACACGAGCGCCTGGGCGCAGCTCGGGCCGATGTCGGACATGGTCCGAGCGTTCACTGGCAAG
>JAWXBP010000225.1 GCA_034440135.1 Planctomycetia bacterium | reverse complement strand
AGGACCCGACGTTGGAGGATGTGTTTATGCTGGTCACCAAGGGACTGGTGATTTAATGACGAAGTGCACGTCTCGGAGCGCCCCGCGAAACACACTAACAACGCGAAAGCTGGGCCGTAGAAAAGGCTAGCGGAATCTTTTCAAGGACTTCACGTCGGTGATTGTCTAAGACAAACTCTAAGAGTTGGCCGGGCGTCTCAAATTGAACTTCGTTCGGAACCATGACATTGACTTTCCTGTTTTTCGCGTGTTTCGCGGGCCGCCTCGAATCCCTGCGAGAGTTGCGTAGAACTACTGCGGTGACCTACCTCGGAGATGATCGTGGATCGTTGGCCCAAGCCGTGGCCGAGTAAATCTGAGTGTCTCAGTCTGGCATCGTCGCGAACACTTCGGCATTCCCTTCATGTATGTAATCGAAAACCCCGTCCTCCAGCGCGAACTGCTCGTCAATCTTCGGATGGGCCGGGCGTTTGTGTTGTTGTTTGTTTACAACGCGCTCCTGGCGCTCGTGGTGCTGGTCGCCTGGCCGGAAGATCAGGTGATGGACCTGACTGGAAAGCCGGAAAAATCGCAGCGGCTGGTCGACATGTTTTTTCTCGGCCAGTTCGTGCTGGCTTCGATGATGGCGCCGAGCTTCGCCGCGACGACCATCACTGGCGAGAAGGAACGCAAGACTTACGAGATGTTGCTCGCCAGCCCGTTGCGGCCGGGCGCGATCGTGCTGGGGAAACTGCTCGCGTCGCTGTGCCATTTGGCGATGTTGATTCTCTCGTCTTTGCCGATCGTGATGCTCTGCCTGCCGCTGGGGGGCGTGTCGCCGTATGAGGTGATGGCGGTCTACCTGGCGATGGTCTTAAGCGTGGCGACGTTCGGCATGATCAGCGTTGCGTGTAGTAGCTACTTCACGCGCTCCGCGGCGTCGCTGGTCGTGTCGTATTTGATCATCTTACCGTTGGCGCTGTTGGGCCCAGTGTTGTGGCGCGCCTTCGGGCAGATGGGGGAGTTCCGACTGTTCGCTACGCTGACTTTTTTGCCGGCCGCCTGTATCACCATCTGCGCGGTGCTGATGATTTCCACCGCGCGACGATTGCTCCATCCGCCCGACGTGGGCAGCGAAGGAAATGAAGTCATCGATGAAGAAACCGAGATTAAGGAAGCCGTCGGCCTGGTGATCCAACGCGATCAGTTTCCGGACCGCTTGTTCGCCCCGCCGAAGCGGACGGATTTGCTCGAAGACGGTGCGAATCCGGTCTACGACAAAGAGCTGCGGAGCGAATTGTTCAGCCAGGGCACGCTGATGCTGCGCGTGGTCATTCAGGTGAGCATGTTCCTGGCGATCCCGCTGATGGCCTGGTTCCTGTACCTGCATCCCGAGCAGGCGCCCTGGTACATCAGCTACGTGATCCTCTTCAATATGCTCGTCGGCCCCGTGTTTTCGGCCGGGGCCGTCACCAGCGAACGCGAACGCGAAACCTTGGACCTGCTGCTGGTGACGTTGGTCACGCCGTGGCAGATTCTCTGGGGCAAGATGATCAGCGGCCTGCGCGTGTCGACCATTCTCACCTCCTTCCTGCTCTGGCCGCTGTTGCTGGCATGTCTGATGGTCAGCGTCTTCTGGTCGAACATTCCCACGGTGCTGGGCTACCTGCTCGTGCTGGCGTTGGCCTGCCCGACGACGGCCGGTATCGCGCTGTTTTGCTCGGTGATTTTCCGCCGCACGTCCGTGGCCATGATGACCGCGTACCTGGTCGTCGTGTCGCTGTATGCCGCGCCACTGGCGTTCCATTTCTTCGCCCGCACGTTTGCCACACCGCCGGTCGCGGAATTCGTACGTCAACTGACGTTCACGAGCCCCTTCGCGGCGGTGTTCGCTTTGCCTACGATCAGCAATGCCGCCGCGGTGATCACGCCAGGAACCGCGCAGGTCAACGTCCCCCGCTGGGATCTGTTCTTCTCGCATGTCTCGTTCTACATCTTGTTCAACGTCGCCCTCTCCCTGACCATGATCTGGCTCTTCCAACGCCGCTGGCGCGTCGCACAATAGGAGGCGCAGATGTCGAATTTCGAAATCCGAATGACGAATGAATGCCGAATCGTTAAATGACTAAATGGTCCCTTGTGGGAAATCGCGATGACGGGCATTGGAGACCTTCGATCGGGGCGGTGACATGGTCGGGAGACCATGCCACAACGGACGCCTCGTTGACAAGACCATTCGACATTCAGGCATTCGGATTTCTTTCGTCATTCGGATTTAGAAATTCGACATTCCCCTCACGACCCGTTGCATCTGACACCAAGGAATATTCCCCATGTCCAAGTTCGCCGTAATTCTGCCGGCGGCTGGGAAGAGTAGCCGGTACCATGACAAGAATTACAAAAAGCCGTTCGCGCCGTTGGCCGATCGCGCTGTTTGGCTGCATGCCGCGGAGAAATTCCTGCAACGCAAGGACGTCAAGCAGGTGATCGTCGTGATTTCGCCCGACGACCGCGAATACTTCAACTTCAAGTTCGCCTCGAACGTGGCGATCCTAGGCATCGAAGTCGTCGTCGGCGGGCAGGAGCGTTCGGACTCCGTGCAGAACGCCCTGTCACGTATTGAGCCGGACGTAGAATACGTTTGCATTCACGACGCGGCCCGGCCTTGCATCGTCGATGAATGGATCACCAATGTCTTCGAGGCGGCGCAGAAATCCGGCGCGGCGATCCTGGCGATCCCGGTCGCCGGCACATTGAAACGCGTCCGCGCGGGTCAAACGATCGAGGCCACGGTGCCGCGCGATGGCCTCTGGGAAGCCCAAACCCCGCAGGTGTTTCGCCGCGACCTGTTGTTCAAGGCATACGCCGAACGCGGCTCCAAGCCGGCCACCGACGACGCCGAGCTTGTCGAACGCCTCGGCCACGCCGTGACCGTTCTCACTGGCAGCACGTTGAACCTGAAAATCACCACCCGCGAAGACCTGCGCCTTGCCGAGCAAGCCCTCAAGGCATTGCCCAAGCCGAAATTCCAGGGCCCGGCGCATCCGTTTGCCGACGACGACATGTGGCGGTGAACGTCGATGTCGAGTTTCGAAATCCGAATGTCGAAAGAATGTCGAATGACCCCAGGTCGGAAATCGCGATGACGAGCATTGGAGACCTTCGGTCAGGCCGGTGACATGGTCGGGAGACCATGCCACAACAAGCGGGCGGTGACATGGTCGGGAGACCATGCCACAACGAGGGACGACTTGTTAAACTTGCCCGCAATGGCAAGAGTTTAGGCATTCGGATTTCATTCGTCATTCGGATTTCGACATTCGGCATTCGCAATTGGCCTTCGCGTTTCAAAACGGAATCGACCTCACTTCATGGATATTTTCTCCGAACTTACCTGGCGCGGCTTGATTCATCAGTCGACGGATCCTGAGCATTTGCCGGAGTGGTTGCGCAGCGGATCGCGGACGTTGTACGCCGGATTCGATCCTACGGCCGATAGCCTGCACGTCGGGCACCTGGTGTCGCTGTTGATGTTGCGGCGGTTTCAGCGCGCGGGGCATCGGCCGATCGCGGTCGTCGGCGGCGCGACCGGCATGATCGGCGACCCGACCGGTAAGAGCGAGGAGCGGAACTTGCTCTCGCTCGAAGCGCTCCGCGCCAACGTCGATTCGATTCAGCAGCAGATGCGCCGCGTGCTGGATTTCGAGGGCGTCGCCAATTCCGCGCTGTTGGTGAACAACTACGACTGGATCAGCCCGTTCAGTTACTTGACCTTCCTGCGCGACATCGGCAAATGTTTCCCCGTGAATGTGATGCTCGCCAAGGACTCGGTCAAGGCGCGCCTGGAGCGCAGCGACGCCGGGTTGAGCTACACCGAATTCAGCTACATGCTGCTGCAGGCGTATGACTTCGTGCATCTCAACCGCGCACACGGCTGCGAACTGCAAGTTGGCGGCAGCGACCAGTGGGGGAACATCACCGCCGGCATCGACCTCGGCCGGCGGATGCACAGCCTGCAACTCTACGGACTCACCACGCCGCTACTCACCAAGAGCGACGGCACGAAGATGGGCAAGACCGAATCCGGCGCCGTCTGGTTGGCGGCCGATCGCACCAGTCCTTACCAGTTTTTCCAATACTGGATCAACGTCGACGACGCCGACGCCAGCAAGTGCCTGCGCTTCTTCACCGATCTCAGTCGCGAGGAAGTCGAAGCGCTTGATGCGGCTCGCGAAACGAACCCCGCCGGCCGCGAAAGCCAGCGCCGCCTGGCCGAAGAAGTCACCCGATTGATTCACGGCGAGGAAGGCCTCCGCGTCGCGCAGCGCGCCACCGAGATCTTTTTCGGCGAAGCGATCACCGGCCTGAACGACGCGCAACTTGGCGCGGTCTTCGCCGACGTACCAAGCGCCGAGCTTCCGCGCAGCGCACTGGCCGGAGAAGGCCTGAATATTCTGGACGCCTTCGCCATCGAATCGCTCGGACTCGCCAAAAGCAAAGGCGAAGCCCGGCGGGCGGTCGCGCAAGGCGGCGCGTACGTGAACAACCACCGCGTGGAAAACATCGAATTGCAGCTCACCGCCGAACAACTGGCCAGCGAAAGCTGCATTGTGCTTCGCTCCGGCAAGAAGAAGTATGCGCTACTGCGGTTCGTTCAGTAGGCGTAGGTTTGCGCGAGGATTCACCACGGAGAGCACGGAGGACACGGAGGGGGAAGTTGCATTTGAACCGCGGAGGGGGAGCGAAACGAATGATGAATGGAGGAAGTAGGAACGAGAACCGTGGGATTAGGTTCGTCGGCCCGACCGAATGCAGGAGCGAGTTCTAGTAGCCGTTCGCGCTACTTCGCCGGCACGAATTCCACGTAGCCCCATTTGTCCGGCTCGTGCATGTCGATGATCCCTTGCGGGGACCAGACCCAATTGTCTTCGCGCTTGCCGGGCACTTTAACATACTTGCCGTCGTTAACTTCGGTGAGCCATTCGACGCGCGAGAAACTTACGCGCCAGCGATCGCCGGCTTGCGGCGGGCTGGGGCGCTGGGCGTACTCCGCGAGCGCCTTCCAGGGAATCGCCAACTCGATACTCCAGCCGCGGTCCTCGTCGCTCGGGTCGTTGAGCGTGCCGTCGACGTGAATCGCCGTCTTCAATCCTTCGATGTTCCAAGCGTCGACCGCCTTGCCACCGTCCTTGTAGCGTTTGGGAAGAAACAGATCCCAGCCGGTGTTCAGGGCGTTGATCTCGAATTCGTAGTACTCGCGCGAGTCGCCATTGGGGTCAATGAAGACCTCGAAATCGTTGTCCTGAAAGATCACCGCGTCGCGCTGCGTAATGGTTCCCCAAACATGCGGCTCGTCGAGTTGCGCCGCCACATAGAAATACTCGTCGTCCCAGAGCATCTTGGCGCGCGTACGAAATCGCGGCTTGGGACGCTTGTCGCCTTCGATATCGACGAAGTCATCGGTCCAAGCCACCGCCTCCCAGGCGTCATCGTCCAATTTGCCGTCGAGCGTGACTTTCGCCGGGGCTCGCGCACAAACATATTTCTTGGGAGTGGGTTCGGCGGCCGGCGTAACGCTCACAAGGCCGCACCACAGAAGCAAGGCGATCGTCAATTTGAGAGGCTGAAACATGCGCAGCTCACAAGTAGTTTTCGCTTAGTGATTTCCTCGGTGGGCATTATGGCCGAGCATGGCCCACGATCATAGAGCCGAAAGCGTCAGCGCCCGAAGTGAACTGCTATCGGCGTGCTTCCTCAATTCGCTCAGGGCGCTGACGCTTCCGGCTCTCAAGCTCATCTCGCTTAGCCAGCCGGAGCATCTTCAAAGGGATCGATGCCCCAACTTTCAATCGGGCGGGCGAGCGGATCGGCGGGATTCGCTCGTGGAAGTTCGTGACTTGCGACCCGCACCACGAGGCTGCCGCCCCGCACGTCAATCACGGTCACTGGTTCGTTAGCCTCGATCGGCAGGCCTTCGCTCATCGCGTCGTAGAGCCGGTCGTCGATCCGCACCCGCCCGCTCGGCAACATCACGCTGAGCGTCACGCCATGCTTTCCGACCATCCCGCGCAGGACCTTGCGCGGGTCTTCGTCGGAAATGACTTCGTCGTCCGATGGCGCGCCCAGGATCATGCGCTGTCCCATTCGCGTGCGCGGGAAAAAATGGAGCGCCGTGGAAAACGCTGCCGGCAAGCCAACGATCGCCAATCCCAGGAAGGTGAATCCCGTCCCTGGGCTGTGGCGAAAGGCCAGCACGATGGAAACAACGACCGCGGCCAGCGACAGAAATCCCAGCACGCCGCCGGATGGTAGGAATACTTCCAGCATCGCCAGCGCGAGGCCAGCGGAGAAAATCACAATTGCCCAAGCCCAAGGTTCCATGCGATCACGTCCCAGAACAACGGAGTACCGACTGTATTGAATGAGATTGGCGGCGCGGCGGCAAGGACGGCGCGCCGTGACGTCGCCAAGCTCGCTATCAGGCTGCTGAAAAACTCCGTTTATTCGGCTATTTTATTGCGATCCACTGGCGGGTTGCAATGCAGGAGGCGACGATGCCAGGACAACTGCAAAGTCATTTGGCACGCATTAGGGTCAGGCCGAGGGTGGGATTCCAGGCGATTTGGTCGGCGCGGCCGCGGATGGGAAGTTGGGGT
>JAWXBP010000224.1 GCA_034440135.1 Planctomycetia bacterium | reverse complement strand
TCCCACATCCTCCCCCACTCCGTGTCCTCCGTGCTCTCCGTGGTGAATCCCCCGCCATCCGCCCATTCTCCAACCCCCACCTTCGGAAGTAAAGCGAAGTCTTTGCGCCGCCTTGATCCATTCCTCATTCCACGCTTACCGTCGTCTGACATGCGGCGCGTAGTATTGAGAGAGCAAAACAAGCGTGGAATCGAACAAGGAAACTAGGTCATGCGGATTTGTCATTTGTCGGATTTGCACGTCGGCGGCGTGGGCTTTGTGCCGGAATGGGCCGACCGCGCCCGGGTGATGGTCAATGAGCTTCGGCCGGACATCATCGTGTTCACGGGCGACCTGGTCGACGACGGGTATGAGCACGAGTACGAGGCGGCGCTCACTTATTGCGATGAGTTCGAGGCGCCGGTCAAGCTGTTCGTGCCGGGCAATCACGACGCCCGGAACTCCGGCTACGAGATCTTCGAGGAGGTTTTCGGCACGCGCTACCCGCAGTACGAGAACGACGAATTGGCGATTTGCGGCATCGACAGCAGCCAGCCGGACATCGACGACGGACACATCGGCCGCAGCCACTATGCGACGATCAGGAAGCAGCTTTCCGCCAAGAAGCTGCGGTTCCTGGCACTGCATCATCACCTGCTGCCGATTCCGGGCACCGGCCGCGAACGCAATCTGCCGGTCGACGCTGGCGACTTGCTCGGCCTCTGCACGGAACTGAACGTTGATTTCGTCCTCACCGGCCACAAGCACCAACCCTGGCTGTGGCGGCTGGAAGATTCGTTCTACCTCACCGCCGGCACCGCCTGCACACGGTTACTGGTCGGCCGCTCCCGCCCGTCGTTCACGTGGCTCGATATCGACGAAGACATCCGCGTGAGCGAGATGAATGTGAAGGATGAACACGCGTTTGAGGTTTTGCGGGTAAGGCGGCGCGAAATGGAGACGGAGTTCGATACTGTCGGAGTTTGAAGTTTTGCGTGTCGAAATCCGAATTGCGAATAAGGACCTTCGTAAAAGCTCGCCACCGAGTAACCTCGTGTTACATCGAAGTCGAGCCACTCCAAGTTGGTTTCTGTGTCCAAAGTGGCTCGTCCATCATTCAGTACGACGTCAGTTTCGATCAATTCCGCGCTGGCAAAGCGTGGCCGAAGCGACGAGAAATAGCAGGAGAATCGGTAAGGAGGCCCGCAGGTAGTTGCACATGGAATTGTCGCTCTCAGTTGGTGATTGGAGTCGCAAGCAAAGTACAACTTTGTACTACTTTGGCCCCGAAGTACTACCAAAGAGTAACGTTGTGCCAACGAATGCTATCGCTCGCGAACGGCGGAAAAGCGATTAGAATGCGGAGAATCTTGGCGTTTTGGAGTGATTCGATGTGACGCCTGGGCTTGATTCGCAATTTGCCCACAAAAAAACCAGCCCCAGGCATCGCCCAGGGCTGGTTCGTAATTTCAACTTGTCGCAACTCAGCAATAGCTAATCCAAGAACCCAGTCAGTTCCTGAGCCCGGCTCGGTTGTTGGAGTTTGCGCACCGCTTTCGCTTCGATTTGGCGGATGCGTTCGCGGGTCACTTTGAAGATGTGGCCGACTTCTTCCAGCGTGTAGCTGTAGCCGTCGCCGAGGCCGTAGCGGAGTTTGATGATCTCGCGTTCGCGGTAGCTCAGTGTTTTCAACACCTTGTTGATGCGGCCGCGGAGCATTTCCTGCGCGGCGCCGATCGCCGGGTTTTCCGCGCCTTGATCCGGCAGCAGGTCGCCGAAGTGGCTGTCTTCGCTGTTGCCCACCGGACGATCGAGACTGATCGGGTACCGGCTCATCGCCAGCACGCGTCGCGTCTCGTCGATCGGCGTGCCGGCCGCCCGGGCGGTCTCTTCGATCGTCGGCTCGCGGCCGAGATCCTGGAGCAACTGCCGGGAGACGTTGCGGACCTTCGACATGGTCTCGACCATGTGGACCGGAATGCGAATCGTGCGGCTCTGATCCGCCACGGCCCGGGTGATCGCCTGGCGAATCCACCACGTGGCATAGGTGCAGAACTTGAAGCCGCGGCGATACTCGAACTTGTCCACCGCCCGCATCAGGCCGGCGTTCCCTTCCTGAATCAGGTCCAGGAAGCTGAGGCCGCGGTTGCGATACTTCTTGGCGATCGACACGACGAGCCGGAGATTGCCTTCACTCAGGCCGCGCTTGGCCTTCTGGTATTGCGAGTACGTCACCTTCAAATCGCGACACCGATGCCGCACGCTCTGCGGCGTCTCTTGCGTGGCGCGGAGGATGGTGCGGAACTCCTTGAGGAGCGCCGCGTATTGGTCGACCGGCGTTTTGTTCTTGCGATAGACGTCGATCTGCGCCTTGAGCGAATCCAGCCGGCGGCTGAACTGCTCCAGCGTCGGAATCATCTGTTCGATCCGCTGCGTGCGGAGTCCCAACTCCTCGACCAGGCGCACGGCTCGCTTGCGGCGATATCCCAGGCGCATCCAGGCGTGCTTACGCTCCGCCACCTTGTGCGACTTGCTGGTGGCGATGCGGTAGTCGCGCTTGTTGCGCTTGAGCAACACTTCGAGCGTCCGCAAGTTGTGCGGCATCCGCCCGAGGATTTGCTCTTTCTCCAGGCGATCGGTCACGGAGACCTGCACCGTGCGGTCAAACGGCAACTCGCCATTCGCGACGCGGCGCAAAATCTTCACCGCCTGTTGAATGACGAAATCGCATTCCAGCAGCCGGCGGCGGAACCGCGCCCGGGTGATTTCGATTTCCTTGGCGAGCGAGATTTCCTGCTGGCGCGTGAGCAAGGGGATTTCGCCCATTTGCGTCAGGTACATGCGCACCGGGTCGTCGGACCAACTTTCGTTGTCGTCGCTGGCCGGCAGCAGTTCGTCTTGCTTCAATTCCAAATCAGGATCGATCTCGCTATTGAGATCGAGGTCCTCCACGTCATCGTCGAGATCGATGTCCACGTCGTCGTGGACCTTCTCGACCAGGCGGTCGGCGTCCTCGTGCGATGGAGTACCTTCGTCCTCCAATTCGTCCAGCAGTACGTCGTACAAGGGTTCGCTCCTACGAATGTGCGAGGGAAGACAGTGCGTCACACTGTCGTCGGGGTCACGCGAGGCAAACTGAGCTTCACACTACGGTCCGGGTTAGACCCGAGGCGCAACAAGAATGTCCCCTGGCGGGCCACCCCTGGTTACGGCTCGTGCGATCCACACGTTGTGCGATCCGCCGACGAAACAAGGACGTGCCAGGCTTGCTCGGCAAGCCCACACGTCCAGTTCCTGGTTCATCGATCCTGTTGAAGTGCCGCGCGCATATGCGTGCCGTGTTGCGGAGGCGAAGGTAGGCATGATCCTCCCGCTATGGTGCCACGGCTTCTCAAAGAAGCGGCTGCCTTCAATAGTCCGAACAATTATCCTCGAAAGTCACCAGGAAATCCAACGAATTCTACCACGATTTCTTCAAGAAAAACGCATGGCTTGCTAATTGGAAAGAAATGACGACAGGGCAAAACAAGCGGCCCACTGCCCGCCAATCATCTTGCCTAAATTAACATCGACGCGTCTCGCTCGACGAAACACGCGTCCTTGCCCGCGCGACGTGATTCGACATGCGAATCGTCGCCAGCTCGTAACTTCCTTGAGCCACGCGAATTCTATGCACGCCGTCGCGCAAAGGTAAGAATACACCACGACAAAAAAAGGCCGCGCGCTCGTGAGCGAATCGAATCGCTGCATGGGGATACGAAGCTGTGGGAAGCGTCTCCGACGCCGATGGCAAACACTTCTTGGCACTCCTACCATGTCCGATCAACAACGCACCCCCCCGCTGTCGGATGAGTCGCGCATGCGATCGCATGCCCCACTCATCCCCCCGATTGAGTTGTCCGCTGTCTACCGCATGCGGGATCCCGACGACGCCGACGCGGTTCTCAGCGGTGAAACACCCGGTTTCGCCTACGCGCGCGACGGGCATCCCAATGCGGAGGCCTTGGCCGAGCATTGTCGACGACTTCACGACGCCGAGCGCGGCGCTGTCTGCGCCTCGGGAATGAGCGCGCTGGCGGCCGCCGTGTTGGCCCTCACGAAATCGGGCGACCACTTGCTGGTCAGCGATCAGCTCTATGGTAAGAGCATTCGCCTGCTGGCCGGAGAATGCGCACGATTCGGCGTTTGCGCAACGATGGTGGACACTTCCTGTCTCGATAAAGTCGCCGCCGCGCTCGTTGCTCGGCCGAAGCTGCTTGTGATCGAGACGATTTCCAATCCGCTATTGCACGTTGCCGATATCGCCGAGTTGGCAAAGCTAGCGCATGCACATGGGACATTGCTGCTGGTCGATAACACGTTTGCGACGCCGGCGCTGTGTCAGCCGCTCAAGTGGGGGGCGGACTTGGTGTTGGAAAGCCTGACCAAGATGATGAACGGACATAGCGATGTCGTGCTCGGTTTCCTCGGCGGTGCGGAGGAGAAATGGGAGCGCGTGCCCCCGGCAATCTCCACCTGGGGACTGGCTGCTAGCCCCTTTGATTGCTGGCTGGCCTTGCGCGGCTTAGGAACCTTAGAAGTGCGCATGGAACGAGCGTCGGCCAATGCGCTCGCTGTCGCGGCATTACTGACGAAGCAGCCCGGTGTGCGAGAAGTCTTCTACCCGGGGCTGCCGTCGAGCGCCGAGCATGCGCTCGCGCGACAATACTTGTCCGGCGGCTTCGGCTCGATGGTGACCTTTACGCTCGCGGGCGGAAGACCGGCGGCCACCGCGTTCATTCAGGCGTTGGCCAACAGCATTCCCTTCGCGCCGTCGCTGGGGGACTTGAGTACCACACTCAGTCATCCGGAATCCACCAGCCATCGCGGCCTCGCCCCAACGGAACGGGCGCGCCTCGGCATCGACGGCGGAACGATTCGGCTATCGGTCGGGATTGAGCCAACAGAAAAAGTCATCGATGCGATTACCGCTGCTTTCGCACTTGTATAGCGTCAATTCAAGTACGCCATAATGCGAAACGGCCGGCGACTCATTTTGAGTCGCCGGCCGCCACATGTTTTATCGTGGACGAACGCCGACAAACCCTGTCGTCCGAACGTCGATTAATCGATGGCCGATCCGGCGTCATTGCCGCATTGCCTCGTGAGACAGAATCCGCGGCGGCGATTCTCGCGGCCGACGCGGTGGCATGTCGAGTCCCGTGTCAGAAAAAGCACTGCCCCTGTTCGGCTTCTCCCTTCATGACTCGCCGCGACTTAAAGCGATCGGCGTACCAATCGTGCAAATTCTCCAAAGCTCGCGGAATTGCCGGCGTTTTCCTGAGTTGCCCAACTGAATTCCTGTGGATCGCTTCACGTGTTTTGGGCTCCTGTAGTCAGATTGATGGCGCAATTGAATCGAAATGATCGCATCAAAAATTCTGGGTCGCGGAAAACGTTGTGAGAGGCGTCTCCGACGCCGATGGTTAACGCAATCTGGCTCGCCTGGCCGTTTTGCCGATTGCGGCGCTCACTCGATCGGCGTTGGAGACGCCTCCCACAGTTTGCCGCGGATCACACGGCATGCTGGACTGCGGTTGTTGACGGAAGATGCTTCTCTGCCTATGTTTAGGCATTCGCGCCCCGATTTTTGCCGCC
The DNA here is from genome assembly GCA_034440135.1 of Planctomycetia bacterium. Taxonomy (NCBI): domain Bacteria; kingdom Pseudomonadati; phylum Planctomycetota; class Planctomycetia; species Planctomycetia bacterium. The sequence continues at coordinate 20,409 of JAWXBP010000224.1, read as the reverse complement.
GTTGCGGCGCGTTCTTTGAGCGAGGCCTGCGTATGAGTACTGGGGAAGGCGCCGGAACCGGCTTCAAGACCTCCCGCGGACGCAATTACCCGGCGATCCGCCAGTTCACCGTCTTCTTGGAGAACCGGGTCGGCCAGTTGCTGGAAGTGGTCCGCCGCTTCGAAGGGAGCCGCGTCCGCATTGTCGCGTTTTCGATCGCCGATAGCGCCGAGTGCGCCTTCGTGCGATTCTTGTTGAGCCACCCCGAGCAAGGGCGCGAGATCCTGGAGCGCGCCGGTCTGGCAATGGTGGAAAGCGACCTGATTGGCGTCGAGTTGCCCGAGGGCCCGCAACCACTGCTGCGCGTCTGCACGGCGCTGCTGCAGGCCGAGGTGAACATCACCCAGGCCTATCCGTTGCTGGTCCGCCCGCGCGGCCGCCCGGCCGTGGCGCTGATGGTGGACAACATCGACGTCGCCCTAGATACACTCGATTCCAAGGGCTTCGTCACGCTGACCGAAGCGGACTTGTTGGAGGAAGAAGAGGAATGAGGCCGAATGACGAATGTCGAAATCCGAATGTCGAATCAAATCCGAATGACTGAACGACGAATGGTCGTGCAGCCATGCCGCGCTGTTTGCAATTCATTCGACATTCCCCCACTCCCACCACTTCATCCAGCGTGCCGTGGCGCTCAGTCCACTTGCGGCAGCGCCTTAATATGGGCGCGGATCGGGATGCCGTTGACTTCCTGCTCGATGGCTTCGTCCAGCATTTTGACTCCCTTCACGTCGTAGACGTGCCCTGAGGGGGAGATTGCTTTAATGCCGAAGAAGCGTTGCTGGGGGCCGATCGCCTTGATGTCGAGGATGCTGCCGGAGCGGGAGACGGCTTTCACATCGAGCTTGTCGCCGTCGGCGGTGATGGCCTTGACATCGTAGATGGTGCCCTTGGTGTCGAGCGCTTTCACTGGTCCGTAGAAGTCGTCGCTCGCCAAAACCTTGAGCGGCATCGGCTTGCCATCGATGAAGGCCTTGATGCTCAGCATATGGCGATTGCCAGATTCGGCGATCGCTTTCACGTCGTACAACTCCCCAGCCTTGCCGATCGCCTTGATGGCCAGCAATTCCCCTTCCGGATGGACCGCTTTTACGTGCCAGATCTCCGAGCCCTCCGCCAAGGCGAAGCGAGGCGCTGAAATACAAACGCAGAAAATGACGGACAAGCAGAGCAATCGAGCGAAAACTGGACGCATGGTGGCGACTCCTCAGAGGGATATACGGTTCAATGAACGACGGCTCCGCCGCCCATTTGGGGAAAACCTGCTATCCATGTGTAGCATGGTTTAACACGAAACCCACGGCCAGCGTATGCCCGGGACGAAAAAAGCCCGGCATACTGCGCCTAAGCGTTAGGAATCCCCGACGCGGGAAATGCCACTCCACACCTGCGCATTGCGTTGCGCCGGCGATTACGAGGAGTTAACCACGAAAGGCGCGAAACACACGAACAGGAAGTTCGTCCACCTAACTATTTTTTGTGGGGTAGAAACTCTTTTCTTTGCTCTATTGCCTTTCCTTTTTTCGCGTCGTTTCGCGTGTTTCGCAGGCCCAATCTCCGCTCGCGCCGCGGTCCACAAAAAAAGCCGGCGCCGTCAACGGATGTTGACGACGCCGGCTGGAGAGTCTTGCTAACTACGATCAGTTCCGCGCCACGGTGGCGGAAAGCGTGAGGTAATCCAAAGTGATGGCCAGCGCTTCGTTGAAGTAGAAGTCGCGGTCCACGACCGGGCGGTTGAACGTGCCCAGTTCTTCCATGGCTTCCTCTTCCTGCTTCTCGCGGCTCAGTTCCGCTTGCTCGGCCAAGTACTTCTCTTCGTTAAGCGTGATCGTCTTCCGATCTTTGCGCTCCAGGAACTTGGTAATGTTCCGCTTCACCTTTTGGAAATCCTCGGAGCCGTCGACGCGCGTCGAGGATCGCGAACGCAACTCCGCGAGCATTCCGTCGTTCACCAGACCGAAACGCTCATACCGGGCCGGTTTCACCTGGTTGAATTCACGGGCGTAGTCGAGATCGGATTCGCCGATATCGAGCTGGCTGATCAACGAGGGAAGCGAAACATCGGCCACAACGCCGCGGTTCTGCGTGCTGTCGCCGTTGGGGCGATAGAACTGCTGGAACGTAATCTTGAGCGCCCCGAGCTTGGCGGCGTTCGGAATGCGAAACACCTGGCGTCCCAGGTCGAGCAGACTTTGGACGGTGCCCTTACCGTGCGTCGTCGGATCGCCGACGACGATTCCGCGGCCATAGTCCTGAATGGCGCCGGCGAAGATTTCGCTTGCGCTGGCGCTCAACTTGCTCGTCAAAACCACGAGCGGACCGTCCCAGGCGACGCCGGGATCCTTGTCGTCGAGCTCTTCGACGTTGCCGTCTGAGTCCTTCACCTGCACGACGGGACCGGTTTTGATGAACAAGCCGGTCAAGTCGATGGCTTCGTCGAGCGAACCGCCGCCGTTGCGGCGCAAGTCGACGACGATGGCGTTCACGCCTTGCGTCTTGAATCCATCAATGAGCTTCCGCACGTCGCGCGTGGTGCTCTTGAAATCCGCGCGTTGCGAAGCGCGGCTCATGTCGCGATAGAAGCTCGGCAGATTGATCACGCCGACCTTGTAGTCGTGGCTGTCGCGGGTTTCCTGGATGATCTCGCCGCGGGCTTCGCTGTTCTTCATTTCGATCTTGGCCCGCCTCAAATCGTAGACGATCGACTCGCCGCCAGCGGCCGGGCGGACTTGCAAGCGAACGATGCTGCCGCCCTTTCCACGGATGCGGTCGACCACGTCCGTGAGGTTCATTTCGACGACGTCTTCGAGGTCGCCGCTTTCGCCCTGTCCGACGCCAATCACGGTGTCCTTGGGCTTCAGGCGCCCGTCCAAGTCAGCGGGGCCGCCGGGGACGATCTCCTTGACGACGGTGTAGCCGTCCTCGAATTGCAAGAGCGCGCCGATTCCTTCCAACTCGAGCCGCATATCGATCTCGAATTCCTCGAGCATATGCGGGCCCATGTAGCTGGTGTGGGGGTCGAACGACGTCGTCAGCGACGTCAGATAGACCTCCATCAATTGCTCGCGGCTGAAGCGCTGCCACTGCTTGGCGCGGCTGTGGTAGCGGCGAGTCAGCTTCTCGCGAGCTTCTTTGTCTTCGATCTTGTCTCCTTTTTGGACCAGCAGATCGAGCTTTACGCGCTTCCGCCACTTTTCGCGGGCCTCGGCCTCGTCTTTGGAGTAAGTCATCAAATCCGGCTCGATCACCATCTCTTCATCGACGGTGAAATCGTGCGGCGCGGCGAGCCACTCGTCGATCGTAGCCAGGCGGTCGTTCACGCGTTTCTGAAAACGCTCGAAGACTTTGAAGGCGAAGCTTGTATCGCCGTCTTTGACCAGGTCGTCGAGGTCGTTGCGCTGTTGATTGAACTCGTCGATGTCCGACTGCAAGAAGTACATCTTGCCCGGGTCGAGCGTCTTCAGGAATTGATCCATGAAGCGCTGCGAGATCTCGTCGTCCAGCGGGTGCTTGGAGAGGTGTTCCTCTTCCATCAGGCTGGTGATCCGACGCGTGATCACGCGGTCGTACGGGCTGGGGCCTGTCAGATCGGCCGCCCAACTCCAGGCGTAAGCGCTCGACACCACTCCGAAGATCGCCGCCGTGGCTACGCGACCGCGCATGCTCATCCGTCGCATCATTATCTTTCCCCTCTTGGAGCCGGAACTGACCCAGACCTTGGGCTAAGTCCAAAATGGCTAAAGGCTTAACCGGATGGTATTCCAAAGCCCAAAACCGGGCAAGGGCACGTCCATCCGTCGCCAAAACAGCGGATTCCCCCGGGGCGGCCGCCTATGGCACTCAATCCCTATTGTACGTCTGGTCGGCCAGAGAAGTTCCGACGCGGCCGGATCATTTCGGCGGAAGTGTCACGCCGCCAAATGCTTGCGGACTGCAGCGGGCGCGGTCCAGCACCGCGGACACCAGCAAGTCGCTCGGGCCAAGGTGAGGCGTTACTGACCAGGACTGCTCCGGAAAGCGGTCCGCCGCCGCTCGGACGGCGACGCCGATCCGGTCGAGAAGCTCGCCAGCGAACAGCAGGTGCGGCTGGACCACGACGTGAGAAAACGGCATGGCGCCGGCGACCTGAATCGCCCGCTCCAGGCCGGGTTCCGCCATCGCTGTGAAGCCGACCTCATACCAGGCAGTGCGTTCGGCCTCCCAACGCAGCCGGGCGAACTGCGCCATCTCGGCGTTCGCCGTGGGATCGTAGCTGCCACGGCCGATCAGGAGCAGCAACGTGTTTTCCGCGGCCGGCGGATCGCTTTCGCGGTAACGCTGAGCGGACAGCTCAACGAGGTCTGCGTGGCAGCCCAAATGCGGGGCTTGCCGGTACGACACGGACGGGTGCCGGTGGCTGGCTTCGAATAGCAATTCTGGCACGTCCCGTTTGGCGTGCCCCGCGGCGAACAGCAGCAGCGGCAAGGCCACAACCTCGGTCGCGCCGCGCTCGACCGCGCGGTCCAAGCCGCGCGCGACATCGGGTTCGGCGAGCTCGAGAAAACACGGCTCGACAATCCATTCCGGCGCCGCAGCGGCCACCTTGGCGACGAGCTCCCGGAACTCCGCGACCCCTTGCGGGTCGCGCGTGCCGTGTCCGATGATAACCAGGGCCGTGCGCCGCATGCATCGAATTGTACGCCAGGCTTTCCAGCCTGACAGTGTGGCATTACGCAAGTTTTGGAGAGCGTCAGGCTGGAAAGCCTGACCTACATGTGTCTGACTGGCGCGGCTTGTATCCTTTCGCTTCGCACACCTTGTCGCTCGACGGCTGTCGCTATCACTACGTCGACGAAGGACGCGGCGAACCATTGTTGCTGGTGCATGGCAACCCGACCTGGTCGTTCTACTGGCGTAGTGTGATTCTGGGGCTGCGCGACCGGTATCGACTCGTAGCGCCGGATCACATCGGCTGCGGACTTTCTGATAAACCACAGGACTACCCGTATCTGCTGGCGCAGCACGTCGAGAATCTCAAACAACTCGTTGCGAAGCTCGACCTGCGCAACATCACGCTGCTGGCGCACGACTGGGGCGGCGCGATCGGGCTGGGCGCAGCGGTCGACATGCCGGAGCGATTTGCGCGCATCGTGCTGTTCAATACGGCCGCGTTTCGTTGCCCGACCATGCCGCAGCGGATTCGCGTCTGTCGTATGCCGATGCTCGGGCCGCTCGCCGTCCGCGGCTTCAACGCCTTCGCCCGGGCCGCGCTCTGGATGGCCACGGAAAAGCCGGCACGATTCACGCCCGACGTTTGCGCCGGCTTGTTGGCGCCCTACGACAGTTGGGCGCATCGCGTGGCGATTCAACGCTTCGTCGAAGATATTCCCATGCACGCCGGGCATCCGAGCTACACGACGCTGTTGCATCTTGAAGAGCGACTGCCGACGCTCGCTGGAAAGCCGATCTCGCTCATTTGGGGTATGCGCGATTGGTGCTTTACGCCGGCGATGCTGGAACGCTTCCGCGAGATTTTTCCCTCGGCGGAAACGCATTGTTTTGAGGACGCGGGGCACTACGTCGTGGAGGACGCGCACGAGCGCATCGTGCCGCTCGTGGCCGATTTCCTTGAGCGGCATCCGGTCGGCGCAGCCCATCGGGATGCGGTCACGCCATGAGCCGATCGAATACCAGTGGCGCCCCGAAGCTGAGCGTCGGACAATCCGCGGCGCTGGCGTGTTTGATCGAAGCCACCGCGCCCAAGCCCGGCAACGTGCATCGCGGCGCCGATTTCGCCGAGATGAGTTATCCGGACTTCTGCGCAAGCGCCCTGGCGATTTCGCCGGCCATCGACGCTGCGGCAAATGGGCTGCGTGTCGGCGCGGCGATCCTGCAGGCGATCCAGGCGACCCGCGCGCTCGTTGGTAAGAACACCAATCTCGGCACGGTGCTGCTGATCGCGCCCCTGGCGGCCGTGCCGGGTGAAGCGTCGCTCGCCTCCGGCGTCCGTGACGTGCTGGCGGCGCTCAACGCTGAAGATTGCCGCGACGTTTATGCGGCGATTCGCCTGGCGCAACCGGGCGGCATGGGACGCGTCGACGAAGCCGACCTTGCCGCGCCACCGCCGGACGATCTGCTCGCGGCAATGCGACTCGCGGCGGACCGGGACCTTGTCGCAAAGCAATACGTCGACGGCTTCCATCTGGTGTTGAACGAAGCCGCGCCGATGATTTTAGCCGGCGTCGAGCGCGACTGGAATCTGCTGGAGGCCGTCGTCCACGCGCAGCTACGCTTAATGAGCGCGTATCCAGATAGCCTGATCGCGCGGAAGTGTAGCGCGGAAGTAGCGCGGCAGGCCGCCGATCACGCCGACACTGTTTTGGCACTAGGCTCCCCGGGCGAAGTGGCCTACGAAGACGGCCTGGCCGACCTGGACTTCTGGCTCCGCTCCGACGGCTACCAAAGAAACCCCGGCACTACGGCGGACCTGCTCGCCGCAGGGCTGTTTGCATTACTTCGCGACGGAAAGCTCAAGCCGCCGCTGGAGTTGGTGCAGAAAAGGGAGTAGGGAAGACGAAGTAGGTGACGTAGCATGTTACTGAACACTGGAAACTGAACACTTCAAACTCTTCCCACGATGCCTGAGTCTTATCGCGTCCGGCTCACGAAGGACTATCTGACGTTTAGCGCCGCGCACTTCGTCACCTTTCAGGGCGACATTTGCGAGCCGCTGCACGGGCATAACTTCCGCGTTACGGCCGAATTGGACGGGCCGCTGGATCGCGACTATTTTGTCGTCGACTTTATCACCGCGCTCGAAATCCTGCGCGAGTTGGTCAAAGAGCTGGATCATCACGTATTGCTGCCGACGCGGCATGCGTTGATTCAAGTCACCGCCGACGACGCCAGCGTAGAGGCGGTGTTTCGAGATCGACGGTGGGTGTTCCCACGCACCGATTGCGTGCTGCTGCCGGTGGAGAACACCAGCTCAGAACTGCTGGCGCGCTACTTGGGCGAGCGGCTGCTCCTGGCCCTGCCGGCGCGGTTGGGCTTTCAGCCGACGCGGCTCAGCTTGGAAGTCGACGAATGCCAAGGGCAAAGCGCGGTCTACGTCTGGACGCCATGACCCGGTGCGCGTAACGCAACGGTTGTAGGGGCGCGTTTCAGGCGGCGGTAGCGGCACAACCGTTGGATCGCGCCGCGGCGGCGTACGTTTCGCCCTCGTTGTGGTTTGACAACGCGTGGTCGCGTCCTAGGGTTACGAGAATCCTGGAAGAGGCCGTGCGCGTTCAGTACGGCCGTGGCTTCGTATACCGGGCGTATGGACGAATTCCCTCACCGCACCCTGTCATGGCGTCGAGAGCATGAAAGCCGAGTACATTAACCCGTTCATGACCTCGTTGGCGAACGCCTTCGACACAATGCTCAACTGCCCTGTGCATCGCGGCCAGTTGACGTTCAAGTCGGCGGAGACGCCGGTGTTCGAAGTGAGCGGCGTGATCGGCCTCTCAGGCAAGGCGGTAGGCACCGTCGTGTTGAGCCTCTCGAAGGAGGTGGCGATCAAAGCCGCCTCGGCGATGCTGATGATGGAAGCCACGGAGCTCAACAGCGACGTGGTCGACGCCGTGGGTGAATTGACCAACATGGTGGCCGGCGCCGCCAAGGCGAAACTGGAAGAGCTGAATCTCTCAATCAGCCTGCCGAACGTGATTATCGGCCTCGGCCACGAAATCCACTTCCCCTCCAACGTGACGCCGATCAGCGTGCCGTTCACCTGTGAATGGGGCGCGTTGGCGATCGAAGTCGGCCTGGTCCCGGTGCCGGAACCGGCGCTCGTGTAGGCGAAGCGGTGAGCTCGCCAAAACGCCGTGAAAAAGCGGTACTTTGACCGCGCAAATGCAGACCCCGGCGCGGCACCCTTCGCAATGACCGCTCCTGCCCCCAAGCATCAGTAATCGCGAGTTGGGCTAGGCGCCGCGCCAGAGTCCGAATAGGGACGGACGACGCGGCGGTTTGGATTCAAGATTCTTGGCCGACCGGGCGAAAAAATCCGCGCGAGACGGTGCGTGGAGGAGTCCTGCTACTTCGCCGCCAGATCGACGCGCCGATGCGCGGGCAACTGCAAGCGCCGCTTGGCCTGGCGGAACGTGAGCAGCTCCCGCGCTTCCTCATCCCAAATCTTGAGGCGCGAACAGCGGAGGGCGCTGACGAGCGTCAGGCGTTCAACCTTTCGCAGGTCCGAATGGGCCGCATGGCAGGCGGGGAGGGCGTAGTTGGGAATCCGGCTATCCAGGTGATGGATGTGGTGATAGCCGATATTGGCGGTCAGCCAGCGCAGCGGGCGGGGCAGATCCAGAAACGAACTGCCGTCGATCGCGGCGCGATGGTAGTCCCAATCGTCGTCGTGTTCCCAATACGATGGATTGAACTGATGCTGCACGAAGAACAGCCAACTGCCGGCGGAAGCCGCCATGGCCAGCACCGGCAGGTGCAGCTTCAGGAACACGAGCGGGCCGACCAGCCAGGCCATGGCCGCGAACACGGCGGCCAATAGCAAGTTGGTGCCATGGACGCTCATTCGCTCGCGCGGCCAGTCCTTCGGCACGCGTCCCGGCAGCCGTTGATAGACACCGAAATAGAGCAGCGGCCCGATTCCGAACAGAATCAGCGGATGGCGATAGATGCGATATATCCAGCGGTCCCGCGTAGACAACGCTCGATATTCCTCCAGCGTGTGCATTGTCACGTCCCCGACGCCGCGATGGTCCAATTGGCCGTTCGTGGCATGATGCTGGGCGTGTTGTCGGCGCCAGCATTGATACGGGGTCAGCGACAGCGCGCTCAGTGCCACGCCCACCAGGCGATTCACCTTGGTCGACGCAAACATCGCCCCGTGACCGCAATCGTGCTGCAAGATAAACAGCCGCATCAGCATGCCCGCAGTCGGCACGGCAATCAACAGGGAGATCCAATACCCATACGGCAGGCAGGCCCACATGCACGCCCAGCCGATGACGAACAGCAGCAGCGTCGTGACCAACTGCCAGACGGCGGCCGACTTGCTGGGGCCGCGATGATCGGCCAATACGCGTTTCAGTTCCCGCGGGTTTCCCGCGGCGCGTGGCTCGGTGGGATCGGCCTCCAGGCAAGTCGCACTCACATGATCATCCCTGACGTGGCCGCCAGCGCGGTCCGTGCGTTCCAATTGCATAGGGCGATGTTCGTTCCGGGTTCCGACGTCCGCTAACCTTCGTGCGAGAGGGGCAACCGCACTTCGTAGCGCGTCATTTTATTGATCTTCTGCGCGAGTTCCTTGACTTCCCCTTCCTCCCGGCACTGAGCAATGGTCAGAGCATAGGGCACCCAGGCCCCGCTGCGATACTCGAAAGTGCTCTTCTTCGCGTCTTCCAGGATCACGAACGACTTGCCGAGCACCGTCGGGATCTTGCGCGGAGGGATCTCGAAGACCGGCCTGTCGACGGCCGCGCGCGGGGCATGATTGGGCCGTTTGCGATTGTGGCTGAAGCGGTTGTGCTGGGCCATTCAGAGTCTCCAGAGGTGTCGCTTAATACGTCTCCGCGGAGCAACCGCACGTCACCGATGAGATGAATGGCGGCGAACCGGGCGATGAATCACTCCGATTTTTCGGCCGCTCGCAGGGTGGCCAGATCCGCCTCGCCCACCAGGACCTCGGGCAATGCATCGCGCTGCTCGCGGTTGAGCGGCGGCCATTGCTTGCGCAGGCCCTCACGCTCAATCAATTGCACCAACGACACCGAAATCTGATAGCTCGCCGCGACTTGTTCACGAGAAGTGATAACAGCCACGCCCCCGTCCTGCAAGCTCACCAGCGACAGGAAGGCCTCGCGCCGTGTCGATTCGTCCAATACCTTACTCATTGTCCGGTCTCAAAAAGGGGCGTGCGAAAACTCAAGCGTTCAGGTTCATTTTGGGCGAACGGCCCGTGGTCGGAGTCGCTAGCCAGTCGGCGCCAGCAGTAGGGCGGCCGCCTTCTTCGCGAGGATATCGTTGTTGCGTTGCATGCATTGCGGGTGGGTTCCACTGGCCGAATACGAGGGTTGCTTGCAAACTGGGCACAAGCGTCGCCCGCGTACTTCGCGTTCCGGAATGGGCTTCTTGATCGACATCGCCGCGTCTCCTTGGGACAAGGTGTGACCGCATCGCTCGAAAGCGATGGAATGTCGCGAGCAAGTTCGCCTGCCCGTGTCGTCATGGCACAGTGCCCGTCGTTCGCTGTTGGTGAACGACGGCGCTACTGGACCGAGGATCGTTAGCGGCGGCCGCGAAATCCACCGCGGCCGGCGGGACTTTCTTCGCGAGGGCGAGCTTCGTTGACGACCAGGCGGCGGCCGTCCAATTCCTTGTCGTGCAAGGCGCGGATCGCATTGCCGGCGGCCTGATCGTCCGCCATTTCGACGAACGCGAAGCCCTTGCTGCTGCCCGTGTCGCGATCCATGATCACCTGGGCGGAGCGGACGGCGCCGTGCTCGGAGAAGAGGTCTTCGAGACTTGAATTCGTGACCTGGTAGCTGAGGTTACCGACGTACAACTTCTTTCCCATGTGTTCCCATCTCCCGAGGAGCAAGCGGCGGCCCGAAGGTAATTCTGGGCCGCGCAGAAATGGACCAAATTGGTGGTCCACCAGGCCGGGATGGCGAGAGAAAGAACAGCCCTTCGATTCACAACGCGAACCGGGGCCGCAATTGGAATCGGCAAACCAGGTCTAGTTAGTATAACAGCGGGGATCGCCTGGAATAGGTGTAAACCGTGCCGGAACGACGCATAAACGTCTGGGCCGGTGACGGAAGTTCGCTCGCCAGCTAGCCTTAGGATGAGCGATCCGATCGACCGGAATGCCCGGCGACGGAGCTTGCGACCGCCGCGCATCGCTTAGATACTGGGCGATCGTTCCGCACCTGACTAGTCCATCATTGCGACGCGCGAGCTTGCATGTCCGACGCTTCTCAGCCGCATCTTGAACGGGGACTCAACACGCTGCATGCCACGTCGCTCAACGTGGCCAATATGTTGGGGGCCGGGCCGTTTATCACGATTCCCGTGTTTCTGGCCACGATGCACGGGCCGCAGGCGATGATCGGCTGGGTCATCGCCATGATCCTGGTGATGTGCGACGGGCTGATCTGGGCGGAATTGGGCGCGGCGTTTCCCGGCAGCGGCGGGACATATCACTATTTGCGCACCGTGTTCGCAGGTTCCACGTGGGGACGACTGCTGCCATTTTTGTTTGTCTGGCAATTTCTCGTCTCCGGCACGCTCGAAGTGGCTTCGGGCTACATCGCCACGTCGAATTTCATGAGCAGTCTGGCCCCAGCTTACGCCGAGCACATGAAAGTTCTTGGCGTACCTGAGAAGGTAGTTGTGGGCTTACCCGCGAGCTTGATGGTGTTTGCCATCTTTCTGACGCTGCGCCAGCGGATTCGATCGCTCGGCTGGTTGAGCGCCGTGCTGGTGTTGGGCGTGCTCGCGGCCGTGGGCACGGTGATCGTCTTGGGATTGAAGAACTTCGACGCCTCGCTGATCACCTTTCCGGAAAACGCCTGGAAACTCGACGGCAAGTTTGTCATGGGCCTCGGCGGCGCGATGACCGTCGCGGTGTATGACTACCTCGGCTACTACAACATCTGCCATCTGGGCGACGAGGTGCGGCAGCCGGAGAAGACGATTCCGCGCGCGATTTTGTCCTCGATCGCGATCGTGGCCGCGATCTACATGACGATGAACATCTCGTTCATCGGCGTCGTGCCCTGGCAGGAGGCGGTGAAGGAAGGCACGCTCGCGCACCAAAACATCGCCGCCGCGTTCATGCAAAAGCTCTACGGCGAACGGGCGGCGAATGCGTTTACCTTGCTGATCATTTGGACCTGCCTGGCGGGGCTGTTCGCGATGTCGATCGGCTATTCGCGGATTCTGTACGCGGCGGCCAAAAACGGCGACTTTTTCGCGCCATTCGCGAAGCTGCATCCCACGCGCGGGTTTCCCGGTCCGGCGCTCGCGCTGTTGAGTGCTTTGACGGCATTCTTTTGTTTCTTCCCGCTGAGCGTGGTCATCGACGGCGCGGTGACCGTGCGAATCTTGATTCAATTCATCGGGCAGATCTTTGCGATCCACGTCGCGCGCAAGCGGGGAATGCAGTTGCCGTTTCGCATGTGGCTCTATCCCTTGCCAAGCTTATTGGCGCTCTTCGGCTGGGTGTTTCTGCTCGCCACTTCAAAAAAGGAAGCGCTCCTGCTGATGGCCGCCGTGTACGTCAGCGGGTGGCTGGTGTTTGTGCTGCGTGAAAATGTCCAACGCCGCACCTAATGAAACCTGTGGGAGGCGTCTCCGACGCCGATATGACGGACGTGGATGACGTGCCGATCTCCGCTCGCAAAACGACGTCAACTCCATCGGCGTCGGAGACGCCTCCCACAGGCTGTGCGCTATCCCGCGCGAGGCTCAATTTCACCAGCCGCTCCTTGGCACTTTGCGGCGTAAGGTAGATACTACTGGGCTTGCCCTGCGCGCGGCGGACTGCACCTGGAATTCGGCGTTATGACCAATACCCTCTATCTGCCGGAACTCCGCGAGATGCTGGCGGAGGGGAACGCGGTCGAGCTCCATGAGTTCTGCGTGGCGCTCCATCCAGCGCGAACGGCCGAGTTCATGGAGGGGCTGACCGCGGCGGAAGCCTGGCGGGTGTTGCAACACACCGATCCTGCCAGCCAGGTCGAAATCTTCCGTTATTTCGAGCTGCCCCGGCAGGTCGAAATGTTCGAGACCGTCGCCCTCGAGGAAATGGCCAAGTTCATCTCCGGGCTGCCGGCGGACGAACGCGTCGACATTCTGAGCGAGGTCCAGCCGGAGATCGTGCAGGCGCTGCTGCCGTTGATTCCAGTCGACGAACGGCGCGACATCATGCGCCTGGCGGCGTACCCTGAGGGCACGGCCGGCGCAATGATGACGACGCGGTTCGCCCGACTCAGCGAATCGGAAACCGCGGCCCAGGCGCTCGACCACGTGCGCCGCCAAGCCGATCTGCTCGAAACGATTTACTATCTTTACGTGGTGGACAAAGACGATCACTTGCGCGGCCTGGTGTCGTTGCGACAGTTGGTCCTGACCGAACCTGAGTCGCTGGTGCGCGACATCATGCGCCGCGACGCGATTTCCGTTGACGTGACGGCCGACCAGGAGTTGGTCGCGCAGAAGTTCGCCAAGTTCGACTTTCTAGCCTTGCCGGTCGTCGACTCGGAACATCATTTGCTCGGCATCGTCACGCATGACGACGCGATCGACGTCGTGGTTGAAGAGGCCACCGAGGATGCGCAGCGGATCGGCGGCGTGAATCCGTTGAGCACCGGCTATATCGACACGAAGCTGTTCGAGCTGGCCTGGAAACGCGGCGTCTGGCTGATGATCTTGTTCTTCGGCGCGCTGCTTACCGCCTTCGCGCTCAAGCGCTACGAGCACTCCATCGACGAAGTCGCCTGGCTGGTGCTGTTCCTGCCGCTGATCATTTCCAGCGGTGGCAACACCGGCAGCCAATCGGCGACGCTCATCATCACCGCGCTCTCCACCGGGGACATCACGCTCCGGGACTGGTGGCGCGTCGTCAAACGCGAAATCGCCACTGGTTTAATCCTCGGCACATTCCTGGGCGCGATCGGTTACGTAGTCGCCACGACCATCGGCGCCATGATGGGCACTGGCGCTCCGAGTCCGCGCCACGCGGTCGTGATTCCCATCACGCTCGTGCTCGTGGTCATCTGCGGCACGCTGTCCGGCTCGATGTTGCCGCTGTTGTTTCGGCGGTTGGGACTCGATCCCGCGATCATGAGCAATCCCTTCGTGTCCTGCATTTGCGACATCGTCGGCATCGTGATCTACATGCAAGTGGCGATCTTCTGGCTGCATTGAACGCCTAATCGCTCACGATCGTAACGTCCCGCCAGTACCGCCGCCGTCCAATCGCGATGGTTCAGATACCAATCGACGGTCGATTGCAAGGCGCGATCGAATTCGGCCTTCGGCTTCCAATCAAGCTCCGTCGCGAGCTTATCGCCGTCGATCGCGTAGCGTCGATCATGCCCGGGGCGGTCGGCGACGAAACGGATCAGCTCGCGCCGCGCGGGGCCGCCATCGGCGAGTTGAGCATCCACCAGGTCGCAGATGCGGCCGACCAGTTCCAGATTCGTCAGCTCCACACCGCCGCCGATGCTATACGCCTCGCCCGGCTGGCCGCGTTCGAGCACACGTTCCAGTGCGTCGACATGATCGAGCACATGCAGCCAATCCCGAACATGGCCGCCGTCGCCGTACACTGGCAACTCCCTGCGCTCGGCCGCGTTTAAAATGGTGAGCGGAACCAGCTTCTCTGGGTACTGATGCGATCCGTAGTTGTTCGAACAGTGCGTGACGAGCGCCGGTAGGCCATAGGTGCGGAAAAACGCACGGGCCAGGTGATCTGCTCCGGCCTTGGACGCGGCGTACGGGGAATTTGGCGCGAACGGCGTGATTTCAGTGAAGGCGCCTGTCGCGCCAAGCGACCCGTACACCTCGTCGGTGGAAACCTGAACAAATCGGAACCGTTCTCGCTCTCCCTCCGCCAGCCCGCGCCAGTACTCGGTCGCGGCTTCCAGCAACGCCAACGTCCCTGCGACATTTGTCTCTAGAAAGTCCGCGGGGCGGTCGATGGAGCGATCGACGTGCGATTCCGCCGCGAGATGCACCACCGCGCCCGGCGAATACGCCCGCAACAGGCCGGCCACCAGGCGCCGGTCACGTACGTCGCCCTGCACGAACACCTGGCGTCGCCGGTCGAGATCGCGGAGCGACGCGACGTGGCCGGCGTACGTCAACCGGTCGAGATTGACGATCCGCAACTCTGGATGAGCTTGCAACCAGTTGCGCACCAGGTGTGAGCCAATAAAGCCGGCGCCGCCCGTGACGAGCGTGGTGCGCGGCGGCAATTCTTGGCCTGGATCATTTGGCATGGGGAGCTTGGAAAGCTGTGACGATCGTAGTGCGCTGGCCCAACGGAAGCGGTCCGCCGCCGCGGCTCGTGCTCATCAATCGCGGCGACTTGGCCGAATATGCTTGTTAGTTGAGCCCCACGATAGACAGGCGAGGCGGCAATGCAAGCGGTCCTCAAGCGGCTAAGGTACTGGCAACTTGCCCACTTTTCCAAGCCCGTCGCGGACCATCCCCTGTATCAGGCGATTCGCCAACGGGAACCGCGGTCGTTTCTCGAGATCGGCGTCGGCAATGCGCAACGCGCGACGCGGATGATCGAACTGGCCTCGCAGACGGTCGATGTTTCCCAGTTAAGTTACGTCGGCATCGACCCGTTCGAGTCCCGCGCCCCCTCGAAAACGCCTGGGCTGACGCTCAAGCAGGCCCATCGCACGCTCAAGGCGCTCGGCGCCAAAATCCGGCTCGTGCCCGGCGACCCGTTCGCGGCGCTTTCACGCACAGCGAACGAACTGACCGGCATCGAACTGGTCGTCATTGCGCAGGACACCGACACGGCAGTGCTGGAGCGGGCCTGGTTCTATTTGCCGAGAACCCTGGCGGCCGACGCAATTGTGCTGTGGGCGAAGCCGTCCAAAGATCCGGACGGCTATCGTTTCGACACGTTGCTCCGCGCGGACGTCGATCGCCTCGCCAATAGGCCGCGCCGGCGGGCGGCCTAGTCCCGCCCAGCCAAATCGCGAATGGGAAACTCGTAGGGCGGGCCGTGCTCGCGATGGAATTGATTGTTCTTGAAAACTGCTGAATCGCGCGTTTCGTGATATCCTCAGAAAAGTAAGGCCCGCCAGGTTGATCCCGGCGGGCCTTACTTTTTGGAGTCCAAAACAATCATTTCGTGCCGCGCCGTAGCACATAGCTTCCCGTCGTGCTCGCGCGGCCCGCCCTACGGCTTATGGCGCTGGCTGCGTTGGCTGCTTTACTTCCACCTTCAACGGCGCGGCCCAATTGCGCCGTTGCGGCTCGTTGAGTTGGAAGACGTTCGACGCCGGGCCAGTGAATTGACCCGGGGCAACCGCTTTCAGGTCGAACTCCACGCGGCGGACTTCCGCGGCTTCCAATCGACGCCAATAGGGAATAATCGTTCGGGTGCGGGTTTCGTAGTGATCGATTTGCGATTGGGTGCGCAGCACATCCAATTGGTCGATATTGGGTTCCAATCCGGCCGGCAAACCGATTTCCGCCGTGACGTAGTCCCGCGCCACGGCGTCGCGATTCGTGACCTCGACGCGCAGCTTGAGCAGTTGCTCCAACTCCACGCTGTCCGCGTCAAACCGTGTCTCAAGTGCGAGCGGCAACGTCGCGTCATTCGCGGGCGCGGCGGCATAGAAGCGCACCTCCACGCCGAAGGCCACGGGGTCAGAGGCCGTCGACGCAACTTTCAGCCGGTTCTCGCCCGGCGACAAACGCGATTCGAGGCTTTCCATGGCCACCAGCCCAGGACGGTCCGCGGTGAGCGATTGTTCCGCCACGACAACTTCACCGAGGTTCAGCTTGACCTCGCCCGCCGCGCTGTTGCGGTAACCATGTTCCGCGTGCGCTTCGAGCGCTCGCAGCGCCAGATACGTATCATCGGCGGAGCCAAAGCCGCCGCTGGTGCGCTGGGTTCCCAGCCATTTGACCGCCTGCTTGGCTTGTTCCTGATGCGCCGGCGATTTGAACCAGGCCAAGGCCGCGACTGAAGTATTCGCCACAGTCGACGCCGATTCTTTTGCGGCAGGCTTGCCGGCTTCCATTCGCGGCGTGGGGACGCTGCCGTCGCTCTGCTGCCACGTGGCCAATTGACCGAGCAGCGTTTCTCCAGCCGCTTGATCGCCGGCCTGCAACAGCCCGTTAGCGACGACGCCCGCGGCGATCGGTTCGTTTTGTTCGCGCGCGACTTCTTCAGCGACCTTTAGCTCAGGCAGGCGCAGCGCATCATCCTGCGCCACGTCGCTGTTGCCGATCGACCAGGCCAAAGCGACTTCATTGGGCGCCAAGCCAAGCCCTGGGTAGCCGAAATCATTCGCCGACAAGGCGCCGCTCGTGGCGCCCAATCGTCGCATCAGCTGATCGTTCTGTACGCCGTAAGCGGATCCACGCTGGCCGCTGCCGGACGATTGCCGGCTGAGACTTCCGCCTCCATAGCCGCCGTGGAAGCCGTAATCACCTCGACCTTGGGCCTTGTTTGCGTATTGGACGCCTTCCAGTAAACTCCCGAACGACCAGTACTGCTGGAACTGATTAGCGTCCGTGGCGGCGCGGCCCACCTGTACGGGAGCGATCGACAGCGCCGCGAGATCTGTGTAGATCGCCGTCGAGTTGCCAAGCCGCCAATTCGCCTGCGCGAGCGCGAACTGCGTGTTCAGATTCGCTTGCGGTAACGTGGTGAGCTCTTCACGGGCATGTTCCCAATCAGCCGTCACGCTCGGATAGAGCCAAAACCGCACGGCCAAGGAACCGGGCACGGCGTTCTCTGGAATGCGCAGCGAAATCTCCTGGTTCCCCTCCAGCCAACCGGACTGCGTTTCGACGACCGGATAGCCGTCCGACGTGACCGCGAACTGCTGCGAGACCTGCTCGTTGAACATCATGTTGTGCGGCGCCGCCGAATTGCCTTCCAAACCCAACATGGTCGTCCCCGCGACGCGATCCGCCTGGAACGATAGATAAAGCTGCTTGCGCTCCTTCGGTTCCAGGTCGACCGACGTGTCCGAAGCTTCGGCGCCGCCGGCGGTCGCTTCGCCATACAGCTTCATCGCGACCTGTTGTTTGTTTTCGGTCTGGTTCTCCAGTTGCACCGGGACTTCATACCGATCGCCGGCTGTCAGGCCGGTCGGCAGGGTCTGCGCCATAAGGACCGGATAGCCGACACGCAATTTTTTCTCGGTAGCGGCGATGCGCCCTGTACCGTCCTGGGCGTCGATGCGGAGCGCGTACTCGGCTTCGGCGGAACCCATCGTAAAGGCGAACGACGCCTTGCCTTCTTCGTCGGTCACCGCGAGGGGATGCCAATACAAGCTCGCCGAGGACGTCGAATGACTGGCGTCGCTGCTCACCGGCGGTTCGTGCGCATATTCACGGATGAAAAACACTTCGGTGTTCGTCGCTTCATCGTCGAAGACAATTGCCGCTTCCGAGAGCCGTTCCGCTTCGTCCAGCGGACGATCCTGAGCAGATTTCGCATCCGCGGTCTCGCGCGTGTCCGCTTCCCTGCGCTGACGCGTTTCGTCCTCCGCGAGGCGGTAGTGCGACCGGCTCATTCTGGTAATGGCGTCGGTCTCCGGCAGCACACTCGTTTCGCGCGAATACCGCGCGACCGTCAGCGGTCGCGCACCGGGCGTCAGTGTGCGCTGAAGTTGAAAACGGGTAGCCATGTCCGCTGGCGGAGGTTCGGCCGCTCGTTGCTGAACTTGTTCCGTCACGACGGACTGCTGCGACGGCGCCGCTGCCGCGCCGCGGCTCATCGGTTCTGTGGCAACGGGCGCAGGCGGCGGCGGATCGGAATATTCCGCTGATGGGGGCGGGGTGGCAGCGTCCAGTGCATCCTTTGCGAAATCCTCGCCGACCGGCGCAGCGGGTGCGACCGCTTTGCTCATTGCACCTTTTTCCACCACTCCGCCGCTGGCTTCTTTTGCTTCGACCGGCGCGTCAACGCTCTCGTCACGCAAGTCGGACGCGATGGGAGCGGCCGCGCGTTTCGGGGCCGCCGCGAGTTCCACCGGCGCCGCCGTGTTGGCGAACGCCACGGGCGCCAGGGGCGGCGCGCCTTGGCCGCCGGAACGCGCGAGCATCACGCCGATCGCCACACAGCCGGCGGCAGCGGCCAGGCTCGGCAACGACCATTCCAGGCTGGCCACGAGGCGCCACAACATCGCCAGAATCAACGTCAACGCAAGGCCCGCGCCGCCGCAGATCATCAGCACTGCCAGCAATTGCGCTTGTTCGCTGCGCAGTTGCGCGGCGCGCTGCTCGTAGCGCGGCTGAATCTCCGCAAGGTTGTCCCAGAGCAGCAGACTCGCCGCGTCGGTGACGGCGGCCTCCGGAATTGGGATTTGCTGCTGCGCGAGCATGTCAGGTTCCGGCGCCGCGACGATGCGTCGCCAGCCTTGCGTACCGAGCAGCAAGTCGAGCGCCTCGCCGGACGCCTTCACGTCGTCCAAGCGCAAGTCGACAAAATCGAAGTCTTCCGGTCGCTCCAACTGGCTCGCCAGCCGGAAGTACGTTTCCAGATTGCCGCGTGGTGCGCCGGGCGGCGTCGGCAGGTCGGTATCGACCACGGAAACGCCCAACACCGCGTTCGCCACCGGCCGCGCCGATTCGTCCGTTAGCTGCGCCTGTAACTCGGCCGGCTCTTCTGGCAAATACACGTCGCTCTTAAGCCCTTGCACCGCGACGTTCAAGCGGCGCGACGGCGCGCGATACGCCAAACGCTCGGCGATTGGACGCGGCACAGCCTCCGAGCAATCGAGCGCCGCGATGCGCAGCACGCCGT
Source organism: Planctomycetia bacterium (assembly GCA_034440135.1). Classification (NCBI taxonomy): domain Bacteria; kingdom Pseudomonadati; phylum Planctomycetota; class Planctomycetia; species Planctomycetia bacterium. The sequence continues at coordinate 869 of JAWXBP010000224.1, read as the reverse complement.
CGGCTTCGGGGCCGGGATTGATCTGCACGATGTTCTTGCCCGGCGCGGTGACCAACGTCGCTTGCCCGACTTGCCGGCCGCGATTGTACGCGGCGACCACGAGCGGCGTTTCGCCGGAGCGGTCGTAAACGGTCGCGCGGATCGGTTCGCCAGCAGCCATTACGGCTTGCGGAATGCTGAGCGCAATCGAGCGATCACTCCGCACCAGCGGCAGCGACGGCCAGGCGTTCGTGTCGTCCACGCCCTCCAAGTGCAGGCGGTATGTTCGCCCGGCTTGCGGCGAAATGCGGAACACGCCGCGACCGGCCAGCATCGTGTTCGCTTCCCTCAATACATGTTGTTGATCGTCGACGATCTCGCCCGAGACATCGAGCGGGCGATTCGCACGATCATACACCGAGAAATAGACGCGATTCTCAACGCCGGCGATCAACTCGCCACCTTCGGGATAGAAACGCACTTCGGTAGCGGTCGAGGCGAGCGGGATGCCCGCCGAGGCGTACGATTGCTCGCCGCCGAGATCGGCCACCGCGGTCAAGGTGGCATCCCCGTTCAACTCCACGGGCAAGACGAACAACGCCCTGGCTTGGCCGAAATCATCGAGCCGCACCTGGTCGCTCCACACATCTTGGTCGGCGACTTTGGCGCGCAACGTGACTTCCGCGCCAGCGGCGGACCGGCCTTCGGCGCCCCAGTATTGAAGCTGTGCACCGACTTCCTCGCCGGGCGCGTAGTCATTTCGCGAAAACGCAATCGCCGCGTTCAAATCTCGGCTCACCGGCGCGGTCACCAACAGGCGCTGCTCATCGGTGCGTGGCGGTTGAGTCATGGTCAACGCGACCAGGCGATATTCGCCAAGGGCCGCATCG